>CALPUT020000202.1 GCA_943326825.2 Chryseobacterium gleum
AAGGAAGTATATCCTGGAGGAAATGTCTATAGTGCAACCAAACATGCTGTAGATGCATTATCTCAAGGTATGCGTATGGATTTAGTTCATGACAATGTTAAAGTAACAAATATTGCTCCAGGTGCCGCAGATACTGAATTCTCCATTGTTCGTTTTAAAGGTGATGAAAAAATTGCGAAAAGTGTATACGATGGTTTTGAACCTCTATTAGCGAATGATATTGCGGAAACTATTTATTTTGTAGCTTCCCGACCTTCGCATGTAACAATTAATGATTTAGTAATCATGCCAACAGCACAAGCAAGCGCAACTATTTTTCATAAAGTTTAAAAAGATAAATTATATCATATTTTTTCTATTTTTTAATATTTAACTTTGCCTCATGAAAAAGTTATTAATCTATATTTCAGCAAGTTTAATCTTATTTGCTTGTGGTAAAAAAGCAGAAAGTACATTACCTACAATAGAATCAATTACTGAATCTGTTTATGCTTCTGGTTCTGTTGAAAGCATTGATCAATACCAAGTATTTGCATCAGTTAATGGTATAATTAGTAGTGTAAATGTTGCTGAAGGTGATGTTGTAGATGCTAAAACTAAATTGTTTTCAATTTTCAATGAATCTTCCAGAATTAATAGAGAAAATGCTGAATTAAATGCTGAATTTTCGGATATAAATTCAAATAATTCAAAATTAAATGATTTAAAATTAGCGATTGAATTAGCTAAAAACAAGATGTTGAATGACTCTATTACATTTAGTCGTCAAAAAATCCTATACAGTAAAGAAGCTATTTCTTCTTCTCAATTAGAACAAAGTGAATTAGTTTATCAAAGTTCAAAAACAAATTACCTTTCGAATCAATTAAAATATATTGATTTAAAGAAACAATTAAACCTGACAGATAAGCAATCAAAGAACAATGTGAAATTAACTCAAGAATTAGAAAATGATTTTTTTATAACAAGTGATATAAAAGGTCGAGTTTATAGCATTTTGAAAAAGAAAGGAGAAATGGTCAATACACAAACTCCATTAGCGATAATTGGTGATGCAAAAGCATTTAAAATTGTTATGGAGGTTGATGAATATGATATTATTAAAATAAAAAAAGGATTAAAAATTGTTGTATCATTAGATAGTTACAAAGGTCAAACATTTGAAGCAGTTGTTGCTAAAATTGATCCGATTATGAATGAACGATCTAAAACATTTACAATTGAAGCTGCTTTTATTATACAACCGCCAGTTTTATATCCCAACTTAACTTTAGAAGCGAATA
Organism: Chryseobacterium gleum; assembly: GCA_943326825.2. Classification (GTDB taxonomy): domain Bacteria; phylum Bacteroidota; class Bacteroidia; order Flavobacteriales_D; family Crocinitomicaceae; genus CAIUKX01. The sequence goes on from CALPUT020000202.1 coordinate 1,284, forward strand.
TTGTGATAAAAACGAAACAGAATATTCTTACAATCCCAAGAAAATACTTAATTAATGACCAATATGTCGTTTTAGAAAATGGCGAAAAAAAATACATTAAAATCGGATTAAAGGATTACGAAAAAGTGGAAGTTATCAGTGGAATAGCTAAAACTGATAAGATTATAATACCTACTAATTAAATGAACACTAAACTTATATTTAGTATTGCCAAAGCACTTATGTTAGCAAGATGGAAACAAACTCTTGTTGCAGCAGTTGGCGTTGTGTTCAGTATAACAATGTTTGTTACTCTTTTAGGTTTTATGAATGGTCTAAATGATTTATTGGATTCATTAATCCTAAATAGAACTCCTCATATTCGCTTATACAATGAAATAAAACCAACTAAAATCCAACCAATAGATAAAGATCCTAATTATAAGGCTTCTCATAATTTTGTTGAATCTGTAAAACCAAATGGAGGACGATTAGAAATTTACAACAATGCTTCTATCATGAATACCTTGAAAAAGGACAAACGTATTTTAGGATTTTCCCCAAAAATTGCCGCTCAAGTTTTTTATAATGTTGGAGCAATTGATATGACTGGAACGATTAGTGGTATCGATGTGGATGCAGAAAATAGACTTTTTAAATTCAGTGAATATGTTGTAGGCGGAAATTATATCGATTTAAAAAATGTCCCAAATAGCATAATCCTTGGAAAAGTTGCAGCGGAAAAGATGTTAGCTGAAATCGGAGATGTAATACAAGTAACCTCAGCTAAAGGAGAACGAATGCAATTGAAAGTTGTAGGTTATTTTCAATCAGGACTTCAAGACATCGATAAAGTTCAAAGTTATGCTTCTATAAGCACAGCTCAAAAAATTCTTGGCAAAACAAATAATTACATCACAGATATTCAAATCAAATTAAACGATATTAACCAAGCACCTGCAATCGCAAGTGAATTCAGTTCAATATTTGAAGTAGATGCAATAGATATTCAAACTGCAAATTCACAATTCGAAACGGGAAGTGATATTCGAACATTAATTTCTTATGCAGTTGGTATTACTTTACTAATTGTTGCTGGATTTGGAATTTACAATATCTTAAACATGATGATTTTTGAAAAAATGGATTCAATAGCAATATTAAAAGCTACTGGTTTTTCAGGAAAAGAAGTTCAAAAAGTGTTTATTTTGATTGCACTTTCTATTGGTATTGTTGGAGGATTATTTGGATTAATCTTTGGATTTGTTTTTTCATTCATTATTGATAATTTACCCTTCAACACTGCAGCAATCCCAACAGTTAAAACATTTCCAGTAAATTACGATTTAAAATTCTATTTGATAGGAACACTTTTTTCAATTATTACAACTTATTTAGCAGGTTATTTTCCGGCAAAAAAAGCGAGTAAAATAGATCCAGTCATAATCATTAGAGGAAAATAAGATGAGTGAAATAGTTTTACAAGCAAAGAACATTGAGAAAAGCTTTCATGATCCAATTACAATAAAGGTCTTAAATGAAATAAATTTCAGTGTCAATAAAGGTGAATTTGTTTCAGTGATTGGTAAATCAGGATGTGGCAAATCTACTTTACTTTACATCCTTTCAACAATGGATACCGATTATGAAGGAGAATTATTGATTGACCAAATCAGTATGAAAAATAAAAAAGAAGCTGAATTAGCAAAAGTCCGAAATGAAAAAATTGGCTTTGTCTTTCAATTTCATTATTTATTAAATGAATTTTCAGTTTTAAAAAACGTAATGCTTCCAGGATTGAAATTGGGTAAATTTTCTCCAAAAGAAGTCGAATTTCGAGCAATGGAAAAATTAAAAATACTCGGAATTGAAAATGAAGCGTTAAAAATGCCAAATCAACTTTCAGGAGGACAAAAACAAAGAGTTGCAATTGCAAGAGCATTAATAAATGATCCATTAATTATCATGGGGGATGAACCTACTGGGAATCTAGATAAGAAAAATAGTCAAATTGTTTTTGATGTATTTAAAGAATTGGCCATTGAAGAGAAACAAACTCTCTTAATAGTGACACATGATGGTGAATTTGCTCATAAATCAGATCGGATCATTGAAATGGAAGATGGTAAAATTATTAGGCAATAAAAAAGGTGTCTTCGACTTCGTTCAGACACCTTAAAAATCTTTGATTTTACTTAAAATCTTATAAATCATCTGGCAAAGCAGCTTCTTTAAGAACTTTTTGCTTAGGTTTTAATTTATCAATAAATACAACTCTAAACTTTTCTCCATCAGATGAAAATGCCATTTCAGAAATACCATTTGAGATAGTTGGCTTTTGTTTTTTAGCATTTTTAAAATCTTTCTCATAATACTCAGTTGTATTATCAGCGTATCTCAATAAGATTGAAACAATAGTTCCATTCTCAACTCTTGCCTTTCCTGAAACACAACTTACAGTCCCATCTGCATTAAAAAAACTAATGATAACATTATCGTGCATTGCATCAGCAACAGTTAACGCACCTCTTTTAGTAAAAGCTTCTTCTAACTTTTTAAAACAGTCTGATTGAGAATAAGAATTAAATCCAAAGAATAGTAGAGCAAGAATTAATAAACTTTTTTTCATAATTATAATTTTTTTGGAGGCTTCTCCGATTCAAATATAAAACATTTCATCGAAAATCGTCTATTACCATCTTGATTTTTTTTATTTTTGACGAAATTCGATTTCCATGAGTACAAAACAAATAGCAGACCATTTTTCAGAAGCACAAGAAATTTTGCAAAAATTTAACAATTCAGAAAATTTTGCAAAAATTGAAAAAGCAGGAATTATTATGGCTAGTTCAATTAATAATGGTGGGAAAATTTTAAGTTGTGGTAATGGAGGCTCTATGTGTGATGCAATGCATTTTGCAGAAGAACTAACCGGTCGTTACAGGGAAAACAGACGAGCTTTACCTGCAATCTCCATTTCTGACAACAGTCACATGTCTTGTGTTTCAAATGACTTCGGTTATGATTTTGTGTTTTCTCGTTATTTAGAAGCCTTAGGAAAACAAGGTGATGTTTTACTTGCTATTTCTACATCAGGAAATTCAAAAAACGTACTATTAGCAATCGAAGCTGCAAAAAAAATTGGAATGAAAGTAATCGGATTAACGGGTAAAGACGGTGGTAAAATGGCAGAATTATGCGATGTTGAAATCCGTGCACCTTACTCTAATTTTGCAGATAGAGCTCAAGAAATTCATATAAAAGTCATACATTCATTGATTGATTTCATTGAAAATAACATACAGTAATTTACCAATAAATCATAAGACTCAATTGCTTTTTTATAATTCAATTAAATGTGATTATAAAATTGGTAATTCACTTTTTTACAAACAATAAACAAACAATGTTATTGACTTGTTAACATAGTGTTGAAAATCAATTGAAATAATCCATAATACCTATTTGCAATCTAAAATAAATAACTAATTTTGCGCCTTTACGAATGGAATTAATGGTTACACAAGAATTACAATCAACTGTTAAAGATATTTTCGCTTCATATTTGGAGCAAAACGGTCACAGGAAAACTCCTGAACGCTTTGCTATACTCGCTGAAATATATGATTACCAAGGTCATTTTGATATTGAATCTTTATATATTAAGATGAAAAATCAAAACTATCGCGTTTCTAGAGCAACTCTATACAATACAATTGATTTACTTTTAGCTTGTAATTTGGTGCAAAAACATCAATTTGGTAAAAACATCGCTCAATTCGAGAAATCCCATGGATCTAAACAACACGATCATATTGTTTGTACAGACACAGGTGAATTAATTGAGTTTTGTGATCCTAGAATTCAATCAATTAAAGCTACAATTGAAGAAGTTTTTGGAATTACAATCCAGCACCATTCACTATACTTTTACGGTATTAAAAACAAAAAGAAATGAGTTTTACTTTTGAAATTAAAGAGCAAAATGATGTTTCGATTATCAGTATTGCTGGAAAGATACTTTCTGATGAAAACATTTTAG
>CALPUT020000203.1 GCA_943326825.2 Chryseobacterium gleum
AAAAAAAAACTCCCCGAAATTTCTTTCGAGGAGTTTAATATTTATTAGAAGGAAAAATGAATTATCCTACTTTTAATTTTAATGCATTATCTAAAGCATCTAAGAATTCTTCTGTGTAAACGTAATGTTCACCATGATTCACTTTGTTACCGTGAATACAAACAGCTAAATCTTTAGTCATAACACCAGACTCAACAACTTCAATACAAACTTCTTCTAATTTTGTACAGAAATCAATTAATTCTTGGTTATTATCTAATTTACCTCTAAAAGCTAAACCTCTTGTCCAAGCGAAAATAGAAGCGATAGGGTTTGTAGAAGTTTTCTTACCAGCTTGGTGATCTCTGTAGTGACGAGTAACAGTTCCGTGTGCAGCTTCAGCTTCCATAACCTCTCCATCTGGAGTGATTAATACAGAAGTCATTAAACCTAAAGAACCAAAACCTTGAGCAACAGTATCAGATTGAACGTCACCATCATAGTTTTTACAAGCCCATACGAAGTTACCGTTCCATTTCAATGCAGAAGCAACCATGTCATCAATTAAACGGTGCTCATAAACGATACCTGCTTCGTCAAATTGTGCTTTGTATTCTGCTTCGAAAATTTCTTGGAAAATATCTTTAAAGAAACCGTCGTATTTTTTTAAGATTGTATTTTTTGTAGATAAGTACAAAGGCCATTTTTTGCTTAAAGCCATATTGAAACAAGATTTAGCAAATCCACGGATAGATTCTTCCGTATTGTACATTGCCATTCCAACTCCATTTCCTTTGTAATTGTATACTTCATAAGATTGAACTTCGCTTCCATCTTCAGGAGTAAAAGTCATCGTTAATTTTCCTTTCCCTTTGAAAACTGCATCAGTAGCTCTGTATTGATCACCAAAAGCGTGACGACCAACGATAATTGGAGCAGTCCAATTAGTAACTAATCTTGGAACGTTTTGACAAACGATTGGCTCACGGAATACAGTTCCATCTAAAATGTTACGAATTGTACCATTTGGAGATTTCCACATAGATTTCAAATTGAATTCTTTTACACGGTCTTCATCTGGTGTAATTGTAGCACATTTAATACCTACTTTGTGAACTTTGATTGCTTCAGCAGCATCAATTGTAATTTGGTCATTTGAAGCATCACGGCTTTCGATTCCTAAATCATAATATTTGATATCTAAATCTAGGTATGGTAAAACCAATTTGTCTTTAATGAATTTCCAAATGATTCTTGTCATTTCGTCTCCGTCCAATTCTACGATTGGATTAGCTACTTTAATTTTAGACATATTCCTTACTTTTAAATTTTTTTTGACAAATATACCTTTTAAAGAATAATTAATTTCATTTTTTTAGATTGTTTATTAACTCTTTTTCAAAAAAGTTATTAATTAGTTTAAGATGAATTTCCGTTAAATAAATATCACAACTTGTTAAAAATTATCACAAGCTTTAATTTAAAACGGATTCTATTAAAGAAAAACCAAAATTGCTTCAAATGTTGGATATACTTTCTGAAATATATTCTCTAACTTTATAGCTTAAAATAGTCCAATTAAATAGAAGTATGGAAGTACTAGAAAAAAGACATATCAATTACGATAGGAAAGGATTCGAAAACGATGAATTGATAATGATTTATAAAGCTTTAGTTAAACCTCGTTTAATTGAAGAAAAAATGTTGATTTTACTTCGTCAAGGTAAAATTACGAAGTGGTTTTCTGGTTGGGGGCAAGAAGGTATTTCAGTTGGTTGTGCTTATGCAATGGATCAAGATGAATATATTTTACCAATGCACCGTAATCTTGGGATTTTCACGACAAGAGGTATTCCATTAAATAGATTGTTTGCGCAATTTCAAGGTAAAATGTCTGGTTTTACAAAAGGTAGAGATCGTTCTTTTCATTTCGGGACTCAAGAATACAAAGTTGTTGGGATGATTTCTCACTTAGGACCTCAATTAGGATTGGCTGACGGAATTGCTTTAGCAAATAAATTAAAGAAAAATAAAAAATCTACGATTGTATTTACAGGTGATGGTGGAGCTTCAGAAGGAGATTTTCACGAATCCTTGAATGTTGCTTCTGTTTGGGATTTACCAGTAATCTTTGCTGTAGAAAATAATTGTTGGGGATTATCAACTCCTTCTGTTGAGCAATTTAGATGTAAACAATTTATTGATAAAGGAATCGGTTATGGTATGCCTGCGGTTCAAGTAAATGGAAATAATATTTTAGAGGTGATCACTGCTGTTCGTAAAATCAATGAAGAGATTAGAGAAAATCCAAAGCCATTTATTTTAGAATTAATGACGTTCAGAATGAGAGGTCATGAAGAAGCTTCAGGAACAAAATATTATCCGGAAGGTTTACAAGACGAATGGTCTAAACAAGATCCTGTTTCGAACTATGAATTATTCTTAAAAGAGAATAACATTTTAACGGATGAATTAGCGGAACAAATTAAAAACGAAATCAAAGAAGAAATTCAAACTTCTTTTGATGAGGCGAATAATGAGCCAGCAATCATTCCTTCGTTAGAAGATGAGTTGAAAGATGTTTATGCTCCATTTTCTCAAGAAGTAATTGAGGCAAAAGGAACAAAAACAGAGAAGCGTTTCATCGATGCAATACAAGATGGTTTATCTCAATCATTTGAGAAATATCCTGAATTAGTAATCATGGGACAAGATATCGCTGAATATGGAGGTGCTTTTAAAGTAACTGAAGGATTTGTTGATAAATTTGGAAAAGATAGAATCAGAAATACGCCTATTTGTGAATCAGCAATTGTTGGAGCAGGTTTAGGTTTGTCAATCAATGGAATGAAAGCAGTTGTAGAAATGCAATTTGCAGATTTCGTTACTTGTGGATTCAATCAAATCGTAAATAATTTAGCGAAATTACATTGGAGATGGAATGAAAAAGCGGACGTTGTTGTTCGTATGCCAACTGGAGCAGGATCTGCTGCTGGACCTTTTCATTCACAAAGCAATGAAGCTTGGTTTTTCCATACACCAGGTTTAAAAATAGTTTATCCTTCAACACCAGAAGATGCAAAAGGATTGTTGGCGGCTTCAATTGAAGATCAAAATCCAGTAATGTTCTTTGAGCACAAAAATTTATACAGAAGTATCAAAGGTGAAGTAGCTGATGAATATTACACTGTTGAAATTGGTAAAGCAAGAACGGTTAGCGAAGGAAACGATGTGACAATTATTACTTATGGTATGGGAGTTCATTGGGCGACTGAATTGATGAGTAAACATACAGACATTTCTGCTGAAATCATTGATTTAAGAACTTTGTTACCATTAGATACTGAAGCAATTTATAAAGCAGTTCGTAAAACTGGAAAAGTAATCGTTCTTCATGAAGATTGCATTACAGGTGGAATAGGAGGAGAGTTAGTCGCTTTGATTACTGAGAATTGTTTCAAAGATTTAGATGCTCCAGTAAAACGTATCGGTTCAATTGATACACCAGTTCCATTTGCTGAACAATTAGAAGTTCAGTTTTTACCAAAACAACGTTTAGATGAAGCGTTATCTGAATTAATGGCTTACTAGAAATAACTAATGAAATGTTTAGCCTGTGTAAATTAATTGCACAGGCTTTTTTGTGTTAAAATTTGACTTGTCCTAAAATAAGCTAAATGTTGTCAACTTATTTTAGGACGGAATAATTTTAGGCATAAAAAAAGCGAGATCATTCATCTCGCTTTAATATTTATAGATTATGATTTATTAATCTTTAATCACTTTATATCCTGGATATTTCTTTTGATCGAATACGAATTTTGAATCATCGATTGTTTCATTACCAGTGAATTTAGATAAAGAATAAGTCATAACAGTTGCATCTTTTGATTTTAAGATTGCTTTTTTTAACTCGTTTGTACTTTTAGAGATATACAAAACAATTGTATGATAATTTACTTTTGCCGCATTTTTAGGGTATAAATAAATAACGTGAACTGTTTCACCACCTAAAGTTTCTTCTTTCTCATATTTGTTTTTGAATCCAGTTTCCCAAATTGTCATTAATCTTTTAGGATTCATTGATTCTTCATCATCATCGTTTGCATCAGTAACGTAAACACTTTTCTCTTCTTTTACGATCGTCCAAGTTTTGATTCCATTCGAGATGATTGTATTATCACCATATGAGGCGTAATATTTTTTGTCTTTTACCCAACCTTTACCAGTTTCACTTTCATTTGTACCAGTAGAAGCGTTTTTTACATTAGCACTAAATTCTATATAGAAAGATTTATAACCTTTCATTTTAGTAGATAATTTATCTAAAATTGCTTGAGATTTTGCATCCTTTTGTTCTTTATCTTGACCAAATGAAATCACACTAATTAAAGCGAATGCGAATAATAAAATTTTCATGTTTTGCTTATTTTCAGTACAAATATCAGAAATTGTGCCAAATTAAAGTATCAATTTGAAATAAAACTTTTAAAAATTTAAATTTCAGATAATATTGATCTGAGAATTTTAGAATCTATTGTGTGTTTACCATTGAAAACATGCGTTTTATAATTATTTTGAGTAAAAAAGGAAAGACATTCAATTTGTTGTTCTTGAGTAAAATATTCATCTTCATTTCCTAAAACAAAGTGATTTGAACGTTCTTCGGAATTAATAATTTCATTTCCAATTAATAGATCTGGAGGAAAAACACTCGCCCATAAAATAAAGCTTGTAATATCTTTTCGTTCATTGATCCATCGAGCTGCTGTTGCACCACCTTGTGAAAAACCAAGAACTATTTTTTTATCAAAATTCTTTTCTGAATTAATTTGAGCATAAAGTTCGTTTAACCAATGAATATTATCCGAGATGTCAATTTCTCTTGCTTCTTTTGTCATCCATGAAGCACCAACTCTTCCGCTACTGCCTTTTAGGTAAAAACGATGCATTCCTTCTGGTGCAACGATAAAGTAATCATCAGATAAATCTTCAAATTTTTTAATGAAATATTCTGCAAGTTGTCCGTAACCATGTAAAACAATAAGTAAATGTTTTGCCTTTTCAATATTTCCTAAAGTAAAATATCGAAATGTCTTCGTTGAAATTAATTGTTGTTCCATGTAATTGTTATAATCAAAAAAGCTTCACTAAATAAGTGAAGCTTTCTCAAAAAATTAATGACTATATATAAGCTTAAGCTAATTTTACCTCTACAGCATTCAATCCTTTTTTTCCTTCTTTCAATTCGAATGTAACTTGGTCATTCTCGTTGATTTTATCAACTAAACCTGATACGTGTACAAAATACTCTTGAT
>CALPUT020000204.1 GCA_943326825.2 Chryseobacterium gleum
TCTACTGTAGGACCTATCGCTGTACCTGCTTCTCTAGCTGGTGAAATAGCTGAAATCCTATAATCATTGGATGCTGTATTCATAAAAATAGGATCTACATCTGAATTTGTTATATTACCAGTTGTTGCAGCAAAACCACCTGAAGAATTATAAGTTGCTACATCATACAAACTATATTGTATTGAAGCCTGCACCCCTGAACCGTTATATACAGAATAACTTGCATTCGTATTACCATAAACAATTATATTCTTTATTATTAAAGATGTTCCCGAAATAAAGTTTATAATTCCTCCAGATGTTGAACTTGTATTATTTGCAATTGTAGTACTATAAATAGTCATTGCTCCTCCATTATTGGTGATATAACCCGATCCTCCACTGTAATTACTGTTGTATGACATTGTATTACCATATAACAAACAATTCTGAATTGTTGCTGTGCCTGCAGAGTATATTGCTGCTCCATAGCTGCCAGAACTAACATATAATGTCGCACAACCTGTAAAAGTACAGCGATCTATCGTAGCGGTTGATCCACTAGCGATGTTTACGCCACCACCATTATTTCCTGAAACTGCAGTTGTTTTACATGTATTAAATGTGACATCTTGAATTGTATTCCCTGCACCTGTTGAAGTTATTGTTATTCCACCACCGGATCCATTAAACAGCATGTTTTTTACAGTCATTTTTGTAATACTATTATTCGCAGCCGTTCCACTTATTGTCATAAATCTTCTACCCGAAGTATTACCACCATCAAAAATTGTATTAGTTTGAGATGCACCTATTATTGTAATATTCGAATTCGTTAATGAAATATTATAATCATTTGTATATGTTCCATCTGCAACATATATAGTTGTTCCATTTGGACAGTTACATTGGCTTATTGCATAGGTTAATGTCAAAAATGGTGTACCAACTGCAGTTCCATTATTTGAATTACTTCCTGTGGTAGCTACATAATAAACACTACTGTAAGAAGTACCTGAAACACTTAAATTAACTGTTGTAGCTCCCGTTGAAGCATGTGTAATATTGACACTTGAATATGCTCCAACTACTCCTGCATTTAAACGAACATATACAATTTGATTATTCACTGTACCAGATGATGGTGTAAGTGAAAGTGTTGATGAAAAAGTAGTATTATCAGTTGACAACTCGAATCCAGTTGGTGCAGTAACAATAAGATTAGCTGTTAAATTAAGTCCTGTTACATAATATGATTGTGATGAAGATGCTGAAGATGAACAACTTGAAAATGCAGACAAAGTACCACTCGTTGAAATTATTTTACCAGATCCTTCGAAGGCGCCAATAGTTGGTGTAGAAGGTCTCGTTACATTATTTTTATCCGAAGCTACAGTTGCTGTTAAATTTTCTCCTACATACTCTCCTACCCAACCACTTGCACCAACACCATTTGCATCAAAAGTGGTCGTGCCTGAAATATCTGTTTGAACAGATGCATTAACAGCATTCCAATTGGCTAATGTACTTTGATCTGCTGATGGCCAATAAGCAATAGGTGCTGCAGATGTTTCAAGGTAATTTGCATTATAAGTGTGACCTACAGCTGTATTTGTTACTCTTACAGAATAATGACTACCTGAGGCAGTTGATGTGTTTGTTCTGAGGTTTTGAAAAACATTGTTTTTTATATTTTTGGTTCCTGAACTTGTGGTTTGTCGGTAAGCAGCTGATGTTCCACTTCCAGAGGTTGGAGTACCATATACTTTTATTGTATTATGATAAATATTAGATGTTCCAGTACCAGCATCAAATATACCTGTTAATACAGGTGATGTTGTACTACCTTGATTATTAGCAAAAATAACATTATTATATTCTGTGATTGAACCTGAGGACACATTATAAATACCGGAAATCCAACTTGTACTACCTGTTGCAAGTGTGGATAATCCATATATTAAATTTTTGGAAAAAGTAGCTGAGCCCTTATCAATCATAATACCAGTTACATCGACATCTGTACCTGTTGTTTTATGATTTAAATTATAAATAGAAGATCCAGTTACAGAAGTACTTGTTCCGCTTGAAGTTAGATAGAATCCACAAAAAGCATAATCTGATATGCTTGTAGATGTCATATCAATTTCTTTTACTTGGTCATTGCTCGAAACTAAATTACCAGCTAATAAATAAAAGCCATTAAAGGTAGTTGAACTACCAGCACCAGTAATGTTAAACTCTTGTATTGTATTTCCAGAAGTATTATATGTATTATTAGTTGCGAAATATAATCCATAATGAGCAGTGTTGGATGTTAATGTCATGTTATTATTTGTTAAACTTCCAATTGTATTGTTAGAAATGGTATATGTATTACTTGTACCAACTGTAATATTAATTCCAGAGAACGCACCATCACATGTAATATTAGAAAAGGAATTTCCAGAAATAGTATCCATCACTCCATATGCATCATATACACCCTTAAATGCAAAACTTGCTGTAGAAAGGCCGTCCACATTAATGTCTTTAATAGTATTATTTTTAGTGCAAACGATACCACTATTTCCATATACCCCTGTAAAGAGAGCTGAAGTACCGGTATTAGTTAAAGTAAATTGTTGTATCATATTTGAACTAACAGTAACATTTGTACTATTAACCGAGAAAATCGCACTAACCTCATTATTTTGAGCCATGCTCATATTATTTGTTGTATTACTTCCAATCGTGTTATCAGAAATTGTTAATGTATGTGTACTTGCTAAATAAATACCTCTTAAAGATTTAGTAGAACTACCCATTGACCAACCTTGAATTGTATTAGTGGATATTGCTCCTGTTCCAGCAGCATCTCCATCGTAAAAAATAGCACTTGCATCTACAGCAGCAGTAATACTGATATTGCCTGTAGAGGATGAGTGTCCAATTGTGTTGTTGGAAACAGTTGTATTATCAGCAGAAGCACCCACCTCTATAAATCGAGCTTGAGCTGAACTACTTGAAGTTGTTCCAGATATTGTTATGGCGCCAAAATTGTTGTAATCAATATTATTTGTTCCACTGGCGTTACAATAAATTCCTTTAACATAATCAGCAGAAACTCCATTCATCGCTATTGAAATACTCCCTGTACCAGAAGTTGCGCCTATCAAATTTGAATTTCCTGATGAACCAACGGTGAAATTGGATGATCCCGAAATATCTATCGCTTCAAACACTGATGATCCAGTAGAAGTAACTGAGATATTTTTAATTGTATTTGAACTAATAGTTGTTGTTCCAGATAAACAATAACATTCAATGGCATTAAAACCATAAGCTGAAGTATTCAAAGTATATGCTGATCCTCCACATTGTGCAGATTGTCCACCTATATAATTTCCTGTTACGGTATAAGTTCCTCCTGTATTCAAATATATAGCTTTCATAGCTACTGCAGGAGTTATAGATGCCGTTTGGTATAAACTATTATTTGTGATCGTCCAACTATCTGAATTTGCCGATGTGAAAATTCCATATTTTGAAAAATCGACAATATTATTGTTAGAAATTGTAACTGAACTGTTTAAATTTGAAGCCGTACCTGATGAATAAATTGAATAAACAGGGTTGGTTGTTGACTTACCAATCGTATTGTACTCTATTGTATTATTATCATTTCCTCCTGAAGCAGCTGTAGAAAAAGTGACAATACCTAATGATGTTGATGTAGTTGCACCATTTATATTTGAGTAGCGTATAGTATTATTCGTAGCATCTAATATAAAACGAACTGTTGATGCACTTGTAACTGCATTTGTATTTTCAATTGTTAAACTTTTTGTACTTCCAGTTTGGCTTATTCGACCATCAATTATTACATTATCTGCACCATTAAAATTAATCAATACACCAGCTACTGAACCACTAATTGTTCGGGTACCATCCGTATACAAATATATAGCAGTATAAATACTAGAACCTGAACCACTGGCATTTAAAGAATTAACACCATCTTCAGAGGTACTATTTGCGGTAGTTGTAATTGTTATTACACCACGATGAGTACCCGCATTGATTGCCGAGAAAACGCCGCTAGCTTTTGTTAGGGAAGTATAGGTGGCAGAAGCTGTACCCAAGGTAGAGGTAACGGTAAATTGTGCGTTAGATTTAAATCCCAACAAGCTTATTACCAAAAAAGTAAAAACAGCTGATACAATTTTCATCCAACCTAAGTTCGATTTTGCTTTATTTTCTTTTTTTTTCATCTCCATCTAATCTAAAATATTGAACTAAATTTAATCACTCGGATTGCTTTGATGAAAATTGATTTTTAAAACTTTACAGAAATGTAAAAATTAAAACAATAATTTTTCAGCACTCAAGTGAATGTAATTATAGTTTTGATTTTAGTAGCCTAGGTAAACAAATATAAAAAAAAATATTAAATAATAGATGATTAAATTTCAGTTTTCAATTCTAATAAGTTATCAATGTTAAAGTTAATTTCATTTTTGTGTAACGTAATTTTTAAATAGAGGTAAAAATTACTCAACAAAATTAAAATTAAATTATTACTCAACTCTAAAAAAGCACCCTATTTAACTGAACTTCCATCCAAAAAAACATCAAACACAACTCCAAAACAACTCTCATTTACTTCTTGTTCAATTGTTTTTTCTGCCTTTATAAAATAACACTTTTGATTTGACAGCTCTATAGTTTCAATTCTCGAAATTGTTTCCTCGCGGTTAGGTTCTGTTTGGAATTCAAATTTTCGATTCACAAAAAAAGCGAGTAAGAATTTCTTCTCACTCGCTTTTAATTGAAAATTTAAACCTAACCTTTTAACCTAAAACTGTATTCGTTTTACAGATGTACCGTCTGAATAAATATCGAATACAATGCCTTTTGCAGTTTCGTTCACTTCTTGACCAAGTGAATTTACTGTCATTATTATCACTCCTTGATTTTGTGTTTGTGACATATCTACAGAAGCAATCGTTGAATATGTTTCTTCCCCATTGAAATTGGTTAATTTCAAACGGTAGTATAATACTGTTCTATTAAAATCAGTATCCATTGTGAAATAGTTAATTGTATGTGAAGAGTTTCCTGCTCCATCTACTCTTGCTATTTCAGAAAAATCTGTACCATTTACACTTCTTTCTACCGTGAAATAATCATTCTCAACTTCTGATGCTGTTTGCCATGAAACTTTCACATCTTTTTGATATGGTTTTGCATCGAAAGAAACCAATGTGATTGGCAACGTAATAGCAAACTGCTTAGAACCAATTGTAAATGGACTGTAAGATGCCCAA
>CALPUT020000205.1 GCA_943326825.2 Chryseobacterium gleum
AACAAATGGAACGATTGCATGGACAGAAAATGGAGCAGGAAGCATCACATCTGGAGGGACAACTTTAACCCCTGTTTATACTGCCGCTTCAGGTGATGCAGGAAATACGATTACCTTAACAATGACAGTTACAAGTTCGAATACTTGTGCTCCTCAAACGGCAACAGCAACATATTCAGTATTAGTTAATGCTTTACCAACTGCAAGTGCAGGTGGAACTTCAACGATCTGTCAAAATGGGACAGCAACAGTAAGTGGAGCTAGTTCAACAAATGGAACGATTGCATGGACAGAAAATGGAGCAGGAAGCATCACATCTGGAGGGACAACTTTAACTCCTGTTTATACAGCAGCAGCAGGTGATGCAGGAAATACGGTTACTTTAACAATGACAGTTACAAGTTCTAATTCTTGTGCTCCACAAACGGCAACTGCAACATATACTGTAGTGGTAGAACCATTACCAACTGCATCTGCAGGAGGAACACAAACTATTTGTCAAAACGGAACAGCGACAGTAAGTGGAGCTAGTTCAACAAATGGAACGATTGCATGGACAGAAAATGGAGCAGGTTCAATCACATCAGGTTCAACATCATTAACTCCTGTTTTTACAGCAGCAGCAGGTGATGCAGGAAATACGGTTACTTTAACAATGACGGTAACAAGTACAAATTCTTGTTCACCACAAACAGCAACGGCTACATATACAGTTGTTGTTAATCCTTTACCAACAGCCACAGCTGGAGGAACAACTACTATTTGTTCAAATGAATCAGCAACAGTAAGTGGAGCTAATGCAGCTAATGGAACGATTGCTTGGACAGAAAACGGTGCAGGAACAATTACTTCAGGTGCAACAACTTTAACTCCCATTTATACTGCAGCTGTCGGAGATGCAGGAAATATCGTTACGTTAACAATGACAGTAACAAGTAACAATGTTTGTACTCCTCAGACTACAACAGCAACTTACACAGTTAATATTGATCAATTACCATCAGCTTCAGCTGGAGGTTCTCAAACGATTTGTGAAAATGGAACAGCAACAGTTAGTGGTGCAAGTGCAGCTAATGGAACAATTTTATGGACGCACAATGGATCAGGGACAATAAGTAATGCAACCTCTTTGACTCCAACTTATACAGCTGCTGCGGGTGATGCAGGGAATACAGTAACGTTAACGATGTCAGTCACAACGACAGCTACTTGTACTCCTATTCCAGCTCCAGCTACAGCAACTTACACAGTAGTTGTAAATCCATTACCTACAGCGATAGCTGGAGGTACACAGACAATTTGTCAAAATGGAACTGCAACAGTAAATGGAGCTAGTTCAACAAATGGAACGATTGCTTGGACAGAAAATGGAGCAGGAACAATAACATCAGGTTCAGCTACATTGACTCCAACTTATACAGCCGCTGCAGGAGATGCAGGTAATAATGTGACATTAACAATGACTGTAACTAGTTCTAATGCATGTGGACCTCAAACAGCAAATGCATCATACTCTGTAATTGTTAACTTATTACCATCAGCTTCAGCTGGAGGTTCTCAAACGATTTGTGAAAATGGGACAGCAACAGTTAGTGGTGCAAGTGCAACTAATGGAACAATTTCTTGGGTTGAAAACGGAGCTGGGTCAATCACTTCAGGTGCTACGACATTAACACCTGTATATACAGCAGCAGTTGGTGATGTAGGTAATACTGTAACATTAACAATGACCGTTACAAGTAATAATACATGTACTCCAGCAACAGCGACAGCTAATTACTCAATAATAGTTAATCCATTACCAACTGCATCTGCAGGAGGAACACAAACTATTTGTCAGAATGGGACAGCAACAGTTAGTGGTGCAAGTGCAACTAATGGAACAATTTCTTGGGTTGAAAACGGAGCTGGATCAATCACTTCTGGTGCTACGACATTAACACCTGTATACTCAGCCGCTGCAGGAGATGCAGGAAATACAGTTACATTAACAATGACAATTACAAGTAATAATGCTTGTTTACCTCAATCAGCAACAGCTTCATATTCAGTAATAGTTAATCCATTACCAACAGCAACAGCAGGAGGAACACAAACACTATGTGTATCATCAACAGGAACAGTTTCTGGTGCAAGTGCTACCAATGGAACGATTGCATGGACAGAGAATGGTGCTGGTTCAATTACATCTGGATCAACAACTTTAACACCAACATATACTCCTGCAATTACAGATTCGAGTACTTTAGTTACGTTAACAATGACTGTTACAAGTTCAAATGCTTGTGGACCTCAAGTAGCAACAGCGAATTATATTTTTGATATTGATCCGATGCCTACTGCAAATGCATCAGCAACAGCAGGTGGAACACAAACGATTTGCCAAAACGCAACAGCAACGGTTAGTGGAGCAAGTGCTTCTAATGGAACGATTGTTTGGACAGAAAATGGTGCTGGTTCAATAACATCAGGAGCAACAACGCTAACACCTACATATACAGCCGCTACAGGAGATGCAGGTAATACGGTTAATTTATTATTAACGGTTACAAGTAATAATGCATGTAATCCTTCTACTGCAACTGCTATTTATACAGTAGTAGTAAATCCATTACCGATTTCAACTTCAGGAGGTTCACAGACGATTTGTCAGAATGCAACAGCAACGGTTAGTGGAGCAAGTGCTTCTAATGGAACAATTGTTTGGACTGAGAATGGAGCAGGATCTATTACTTCAGGTTCAACATCTTTAACTCCAGTATATTCAGCAGCTGCAGGAGATGCAGGTAATACAGTAACTTTAACAATGACTGTTACAAGTAATAATGTTTGTGGTTCTCAAGTTTCTTCGGCATCTTATTTAGTTCACGTTAATCCACTTCCTACTTATACTATTACAAGTACTAATCCAACAGTATGTAGTGGAAATGATGGTGAAATTGTTATTCAAGGATTAAATAATACTGATACTTATTATGTAGAATATTTTGATGATGGAATCTTAACTTTAATGTCTTCAAATGCAACACCTAATACTTCTGGAAATGTAGTTATATCAAATTTAAATGAAGGAGTATATAACCAATTTAATGTTGTATTAAATGGATGTTCTACTATTCAAGGAACGCAAACGTTAATTAGTCCTTCTGCACCAGTTTTAGATGCAATTTCTAACGTTGAAGTGTGTGATAAATATCAGTTGCCTGTAATTACTGGACAAAATTTAATTTCTCCGGCATATTATACAGGACCAAATAAAACTGGAACAATGTATTCTCCAACTGATGAGATTTCAAGTAGTGTGACATTGTATGTTTATGATAATAATAATACTTGTTCTGATCAAGTAATGTTTAATGTTACTATTAATCCATTACCAACTGCTACAATTTCAGCTAGTCAATTAGTCGTTTGTAAAAATAGTACTCAACCTCAAGTTACTTTAACAGGTGCAACAGGAACGGCGCCATATACATTTACTTATAATGTGAATGGAGGAGCAACTCAAACAGTTACATCAAGCTCAGGTAATTCTGTAGTTTTGAATGTTCCAACAACAATTGTAGGTTCATTTACTTATAATCTAATTGATGTGACAGATGCTAGTTCAACTTCATGTTCAACTATTCAAACAGGTTCTGTTTCAATAACAGTAAATGCTTTACCGACAGCATCTATTTCAGGCTCAACCTCTATTTGTGCTGGTCAAACAACTCCTATTGTTTTTAATGGAACTCCAAATTCAATTGTTAGTTATTCATTTAATAATGGAATAACTCAAACAATAGCTTTGAATTCTTCAGGAAATGCAAACTTAACTTCATCAGCATTATCAAATGATGGAACATACACATTATTAAGTGTTGCTACTACAGCAACTCCATCATGTTCACAAACACAAAGTGGAGCAGCAAATATTGTAGTAGTTTCTTATCCTGTGAACCCAACTGTGAGTCCAGATGTAACTTATTGCATTGGTGAGCCGATAGCAGACATGATTGCTTCTTCAAATTCAGGAGGAGCACTTATTTGGTATGCTGATGCAAATTTAACTGACTCATTAGGGGTAGGTACTAATTTTAAACCTGAAGCTAAAACAGCAATTTTTTATATAACTGAGATGACTCCTTACCCATTCTGTGAAAGTTCACCAAGCGCAATTTCAATTCTTGTTCAGGATTGTGAGATTGTATTTCCAACTGCTTTCACACCAGATGGAGATATGGTTAATGACACATGGGTTATTGAAAATTTAGATGCAATTTATCCTAAAAGTATTGTAAGAATTTACAATAGATGGGGTAATATCGTATTTGAATCAAAAGAAGGTATTTACGAACAAGATCCTTGGAATGGTAAATTCAATACAGAAGATTTACCTGTAGCAAGTTATTATTTTTCAATTGAATACAACGATGGAAAGCATGATCCCAAAAAAGGAACAGTTACTATCATTCGTAAATAATATTTTAGAAGAAAGAAATGAAAACAGTAATTTTTAAGTTGAGTTTATTGACACTTGCATTTTCAAGTTTTGGTCAACAAATCCCTCAATACAGTCAGTATCTGAGAAATCAATTTATGGCTAATCCAGCAGCAGCTGGGACATATGATTTTACAGATATTACCTTATCAGGAAGATCACAATGGACAGGTTTTGATAATGCACCTATGACATCGTATTTATCAATTGCTGCTCCTATTGGAAGAAGAGAGAAGGTACGTTATGATCCAGGAATTAGAACAGGAAGTGGAATCGTAAAAAATCCAGAAGTTGGAACAGGTAAAATCAAACATGCAATAGGCGGACAAGTTTTAGCTGATCAATATGGAGCTTTTCAAAAAATGCAATTTGCAGGAACTTATGCTATTCATTTACCACTTTCTAAAAAAGTGAATATGTCATTTGGAGCAAAAGTTGGCTTGTCAAATAATTCCTTCATTCAAAGTAGAGCTGTAGTAAATGATCCAACGAATGATAAGACATATGTTGATTTTACAAGTAATAATTCTCGAAAAAACATATTAGACCTTGGAGCAGGATTATATGTTTATTCAAATAAGTTTTTCTTTGGTATAGCTGCTGATCAATTAACGAAAAGCATGGTAAGTTTCGGTTCAGCTTCAGCTAACTTTGATCCTCAAATGTATTTTAATGCAACAGGAGGAGTTAAATTAAATGTAAATGATAAAATTACGATAACACCAGCCTTCATCGTAAAATATATGACTCCAGCACCTATTTCA
>CALPUT020000206.1 GCA_943326825.2 Chryseobacterium gleum
ATACTCCTTTATGGATGTGTGAGATTTGCAATTGGACACCGAAATGTAAAAACTGTGATGTTTCTTTAACTTATCATAAGCAAACGAATACACTTAAATGTCATTATTGTGGATACCTGACACCTCCTGTTGGCACTTGTTCTTGTTGTGGAAGTAATCGTTTAAAAATGTTGGGATTCGGAACTGAAAAAATCGAAGATGATTTATCAATTTTATTTCCGAATATCCGAATTCAACGAATGGATTTAGATACAACCCGTTCAAAAAACGCCTACGAAAACATTATTTCAGAATTTGAGAATAGAAATGTAGATGTGCTTATTGGAACTCAAATGGTAACAAAAGGACTAGATTTTGACAATGTGAGTTTAGTGGGTATTTTAGATGCTGATATGTTATTAAATCGAAATGATTTTAGGGCATTCGAACGATCTTATCAATTAATGTCTCAAGTTGCAGGAAGATCTGGTAGAAAAAATAAACGTGGATCAGTAGTTATCCAAACAGGTGATGTCGATAATTGGGTAATTCAAAAAGTAATCGATCATGACTACAAAGGTTTCTATGAAAGTGAAATTGTTGAACGTAAAAATTATTTCTACCCTCCTTTTTATAAAATAATTGAATTCACATTAAAACATAAAGATGAAAACTTGGTTAATCAAGCATCCAATGAGTTCGCTAAAAGTTTACGAGAAATATTTAAAGAAAGGGTTTTAGGACCAGAATTCCCCGTTGTAGCAAGAGTAAATAATCAATTTATTAAAGTAATCAAATTGAAAATTGAACGTGATGCACCTGAGAAAAAAATAAAGGAGCGCATAAATGAATTAATTGATTCATTTTTTAGCGCCCCTGTAAATAAGTCAATTCGACTGTTAATTGACGTAGATCCCGCTTAACCTAGGTATGTTTTCAACATCCGGCTTCGAGAAGTATGTTTTAACCTTCTAATTGCTTTTTCTTTTATTTGACGCACTCTTTCTCTCGTCAAGTCAAATTTTTCACCGATTTCTTCTAATGTCAATGGATATTTTCCATTTAATCCATAATACATTTGAACAACATCGCATTCTCTTGATGTCAATGTTCTTAATGAACGTTCAATATCTTTTTTCAATGATTCAGTTTCCAATTCACTATCTGGATTCGGCATACTTTCATTTGATAATAAATCATACATACTTGAACTAGAGTCATCTCCCTCAACTAAAGAGGCATCCATAGAAACATGGCGCCCACTATTTGACAAAGATTGTCTTACATCTTCTGCAGAACATTCTAAAAAATCAGCCAATTCATCTACAGAAGGTGGCCGCTCATTTTTCTGTTCTAATTCAGAATATGCTCTGTTTATTTTATTTATAATTCCAATTTTATTTAACGGTAAACGAACCATTCTTGCCTGCTCAGCTAATGCTTGCAAAATTGATTGACGAATCCACCAAACGGCATACGAAATAAATTTAAATCCTCTCGTTTCATCAAAACGCTCAGCGGCTTTAATTAATCCAATATTACCTTCATTTATTAAATCTGGAAGTGTCATTCCTTGATTTTGATACTGTTTAGCAACAGAAACAACAAAACGTAAGTTTGCACGTGTTAAACGCTCCAAAGCTTTCTTATCACCATTTCTAATTTTTATAGCTAATTGAACTTCTTCATCAGCTGTAATCATATCTTCGCGACCAATCTCCTGTAAGTATTTATCAAGAGATGCTGTTTCTCTATTTGTTACTTGTTTGATAATTTTCAACTGTCTCATGGCTCAAAGTATTTAGTGAATAACTATTTCTTCTATAACGATTAATTTAATCATTAGTTAATAATCTATTGCACAAAAAATGCTAAAATTTATAACTAAATGAGCAAACTACACTTCTCTTTGATTAAACGTTTGTTTTTCATCGAATATTTGAAATATTTTTCATAAAAGACTCAAAAACAGCGGGTAATTATTGGCTTTTAAATAGCTTTTTTTAGAGATTAAACTTTCATTTTGATGATTAATCAAACTATTCACTAAATTGTTTTCAACCCTTTGATTTTCTTTACTTACTTTTGCAGCATGAAAATTTTAATGGTTTGTTTAGGAAACATTTGTCGATCCCCATTAGCGGATGGGCTTTTGCGTAAAAAAGTTGCCGATTTAAATTTAGATGTGACTGTTTATTCGGCAGGAACAGCAGACTTTCATATTGGAGAAGAACCAGATTATAGAATGCGACAAACAGCAAAAAAGTTTGGATATTCAATAGATGAATTAAGAGGTCGTCAATTTGTTGTTTCTGATTTTGATGAATTTGATGCTATTTATGCGATGGATAAAAGTAATTTTGCCAACATCATTAAATTAGCTCGAAACAAAGAAGATATTCAAAAAGTAAAATTGATATTAAATGAATCTCATCCTGGAAAAGATTTAGAAGTTCCTGATCCTTATTATGGAGGTGAACAAGGATTCATAGAAGTTTATAATTTATTAAATGAGGCGACAGATGTCATTTTAGCTTCAATCAAACATTTAAAAAAGTAATTATGTCTACAGAAGAAATCGTAAAAGGAAAAATTTATATGTTACCCTCAACACTTGGTGGTGAATCAGTAACGGATATTATTCCAGCGGATGTCATTTCAATTGCAACTAGCATTCGTTTTTTCGCTGTAGAAGACATTAAAATGGCGCGACGTTTACTCCGTAAGATGGATCGCGAATTCCCAATTGATGATTCTAAATTCTTTATTTTAAATAAAAAAACCCCAACTGACGAATTATACAAAATGTTAAAGCCTGTTTTAAATGGCGAAACAATGGCTGTAATATCAGATGCGGGTTGTCCTGGAGTTGCTGATCCAGGTGCTGAATTGGTTGCTTTGGCTCACGAACACGAAGTTGAAGTCTTACCATTAGTTGGACCTTCTTCTATTCTTTTAGGATTAATGGGAAGTGGTTTCAGTGGTCAACAATTTACGTTTCACGGTTACTTACCAAAAGAACGTAAAGACAGAATTAAAAAAATGAAAGATTTCGAAGGAGATACTCGTAGAACAGGTGCTACACATATCTTTATGGATACTCCTTTTAGAAATATGAACGTATTAGATGATTTATTAAATGAATTATCTGATCAAACTAAATTATGTATTGCTTATAACTTGACAATTCCTGGAGGATCTGTTAAAACCTATTCTATTTCTGAATGGAGAGAAAAAGCATATGATTTAGAAAAAAATCCAACGATGTTTTTGATCGGTACAAGTCAGGCGAAAGGATGATGAAATTTTGGATTTTGGATTTTGGATTTTGGATTAAACAATTAAATTAATTCATTTTCAATTTTAAAGATTAATAATTGAACCGAAAATTAGTCCGGAATAATAAAATCTAGCTTCTAATATCTAAAAGCGAAGCGATTCTAATATCTAATTTCCCTATATTTGCAACCATGCAACGGTATTATTTCGAAATCTCGTACAATGGAACTCCTTATTCTGGCTGGCAACGTCAACCGAAAGATAAATCTGTTCAGGAAGAAATTGAAAAATGCTTTACTAAATTGAATTCTAATCAACCGATTGAAATTGTAGGTTGTGGAAGAACAGATACTGGCGTTCATGCGCATCATTATATTTTTCATGTGGAGCTGCCTGAGTATTTCAATGTTGAAAATATTGTTTCGAAACTGAATCGAATGCTGCCATTTTCAATTGCGGTCCAAAACTGTTTTCCTGTATCTCAAGATGATCATGCAAGATTTAGCGCAACAGCTAGAACCTATCGTTATTTTATCAATTTCAAAAAAGATCCTTTCAAACAAGATCAAAGTCTTTATATACCTTATGCAATTGATTTCAATTTAATGAATGATGCCGCAAAACTATTAATTGGCACAAAAGATTTTACTTCTTTTTCTAAATTACATACGGATGTAAAAACGAACATCTGCACTGTTACAAATGCAGTTTGGGTAAAAATTGATGAGGAAAATGCCTATTTTGAAATAACAGCTAATCGTTTTTTAAGAAATATGGTTAGAGCTACTGTTGGTACTTTATTAGATGTAGGGAAAGGAATCTTAGAGCCAAGTGAAATAAACAGAATACTTGAAGAGATGAATAGATCTTCAGCTTCAACATCCATAGCTCCTCATGGCTTATATTTATGGAAAATTGAATATTAATTTTTTTAAAAATTATATACAAAAAAAAAGCCGTTCCCACTCATGGGAACGGCTTTCGTATTTTAAATCGAATCGATTATTTAATCACATTGATTTTAGTAATGTTGTTAGATTTTGAAGTTCTAACGATTACATAATATAAACCATTTTCGAAGTTTTTAGTATCCATTGAAATTTCATGTTTACCTACTTCTAAATTTTGATTTAATACTTCATTTACAATTGCACCTTTGTTATCAGTAATAACAATTGAAATTGGAGTGTATTCTTTTACATCAACGATGATCGTTCCCATTTCTGTCATTGGATTAGGGTAGATACTTACGAATGTAGAATTATCATTTGCAATTTCTTTAACTGATAATGTTGTAAGATTAAATACAGCAGTATCTTGACATCCACCGTTGATTGCAGTTAAAACAACTGTATAGTTATTGAAATCTGGGAAAACGTGTGTTGGGTTTTGAGCTGAAGATGAGTTAAAATCTCCAAAATCCCATGAGTAAGAAGTCGCTGATGAAGATGTATTTGTAAAAGTTACTGTACTTCCATTTGTGATTACGAATGTAGCACCTGCTGTTGGCTGTGGAGTCAATGCAACAACTTCATTTGCAGATTGTCCAACACCATTACATGCATTTGCATTTGTAGTAGTTACATAATATGTAGCTGCTGTGTTAACTGTAATAGATTGCGTAGTTTCACCATTAGACCATAAATATGAATCAGAAGTTGAAGCAGTTAATACAACTGAATCACCTTGACATAAAGATAATGAACCTGAAACTTGTACAGTTGGAAGCGGAGCGTTACTTACGTTTACAGTAATCGCATTTGAAGTAGCTGAGCATTGATTAGCATCTGTGTAAACAAGACTATAAGTACCTGAAGTAGAAACAGTAATTGTTTGTGTAGTCGCAGATGTTGACCATACATTATTAGAAACTTGATCAGATATTAAATCTACTGATGTTCCAGTACATAATGAAGTAGAACCATTTGCAGTAATTACTGGTGCTGTTGGATTAGCATGAACAGTAACTGTAACCAATGTTCTTGG
>CALPUT020000207.1 GCA_943326825.2 Chryseobacterium gleum
AATTTGACATCATGATAGACTAAAGGTAATACTTTTTGTTTTTCAACATTTACACCACTTAATTTTAATTCGTAAAATAGACATTCTTCATAGGCACTTTCCAGTAATCCAGGTCCTAAAGCAGAATGAACTTTATAAGAACAATTTAGAATAATTTGGGTTAAGTCATTTATTTCCATTTGATTTTAGATAATTTACTCTTGAATTTAATTAAAAATATCCTATTGCTCTACTTTTTTCTCTATAAAATTTAAGTTCCATTATGCTTTGAAAAATTTCCTATTCATAACTACTTTCAAATAAATAATAATTATCTTCGCATCACTAAAAATTAGAAAAAATGAATTACGACATTATAGTTATTGGAAGTGGACCTGGTGGTTATGTTACTGCTATTCGCGCTTCACAGTTAGGATTAAAAACAGCTGTAGTTGAAAGAGAATCTCTAGGTGGAATTTGTTTAAACTGGGGATGTATTCCTACAAAAGCATTATTAAAAAGTGCGAATGTTTTTGAATACTTAACTCATGCAAATGACTATGGTATCAGTGTTAAAGAAGCTAAAATTGACTTTAACTCGATGATTGACAGAAGTCGTGGTGTTGCTTCAGGAATGAGTAATGGTATTCAATTCTTAATGAAAAAGAATAAAATTGATGTCATTAAAGGGAATGGTGTTGTTAAAGCTGGAAAAAAAGTTGCTGTTACAGATGAAGATGGAAAAGTAACAGAATATACTGCTGATAAAGGAATCATCATTGCAACAGGTGCTCGTTCTCGTCAATTACCTAATTTACCTCAAGATGGTGAAAAAATTATTGGTTACCGTGAAGCGATGACATTGAAAACGCAACCTAAAAAAATGGTTGTTGTTGGATCTGGAGCTATCGGTGTTGAATTCGCATATTTCTATAACACAATTGGAACTGACGTAACAGTTGTTGAATATTTACCAAATATAGTTCCTGTTGAGGACGAAGAAGTTTCTAAACAATTAGAAAAATCATTCAAAAAAGCTGGAGTTAATATCATGACCAATGCTTCTGTTGAATCAGTTGATACAAAAGGTAAAGGGTGTGTTGTTACAGTTAAAACAGCAAAAGGAGAAGAAAAAATCGAATGTGATGTAGTTCTTTCTGCAGTTGGAATTGAAGCTAACATTGAAAACTTAGGTTTGGAAGATGTTGGAATCGTTGTTGATAGAGGAAGAATTTTAGTTGGTGATTATTACCAAACAAATATCCCTGGATACTATGCGATTGGAGATGTTATCCCTACAGCTGCTTTAGCTCACGTTGCTTCTGCTGAAGGTATTATCTGTGTTGAGAAAATTGCAGGTCACCATCCAGAACCATTGGATTATGGTAATATCCCAGGATGTACATATTGCTCTCCAGAAGTTGCTTCAGTTGGTTTAACTGAAAAAGCTGCTAGAGATAAAGGATTAGATATTAAAATTGGTAAATTTCCTTTCTCTGCATCTGGTAAAGCTAGTGCTGCTGGAGCAAAAGACGGATTTGTTAAATTGATTTTCGATGCAAAATACGGTGAAGTTTTAGGCGCTCATTTAATTGGTGCAAATGTTACTGAAATGATTGCTGAAATCGTTGCTATTCGTAAATTAGAAACTACAGGTGAAGAATTAATAAAAACTGTTCACCCTCACCCTACAATGTCAGAAGCAATTATGGAAGCTGCTGCTGCTGCATATGGTGAAGTGATTCATTTATAAGAAATAAAGAACATAAAGAAGCCGGTTCAATCAATTTTGAATCGGCTTTTTTTATGGTTTAAGAAATTATATAATTTCTAACTTATTTTTACTGTTCTTTATGAGTTTGTGTTCTTGATGAATTTCAATATCTATTCTACCTAAAAACAATCCTGCCCAACCGACTTGATTAATAATAACATTTTCTTGATTTTTATTCTGAGTCAAAAATGGTTTTTCTAGAATTGTATGGGTATGACCGCCAATTATGATATCAATATTTTCTGTTTCTTTCGCTAAAATTTTGTCTGAAATTTTGTCTGTCGGATATTCAAACCCCAAGTGAGATAAACAAATAATCAAATCGCATTTTTGATTTTTTAACTCTTTTGCAATTTGGTTTGCTATCAGAATTGGATCTTGATAAACTACTCCTTCAAAATTAGCAATAGGAACTAATCCATTTAATTCAATACCAATTCCAAATACCCCGATTTTTACATTTCCTTTTTGGATAATTGAATATGGCTTTATCTGATTCTTTAATTTTGAATTTGTAAAATCGTAATTCGCATTTACAAATGGGAAATTCGCATATTTTTGAGCTTTAATAAAACCTTCAACTCCGATATCAAAATCGTGATTACCTAATGTTGCGACATCATAACCTAATTCAGTCATCATTTTCATTTCTAAAACACCTCCAAAAAGATTGAAATAAGGTGTGCCTTGAAATACATCTCCAGCGTCTAATAAAATGACATTTTCTTCCTCATTTCTAATTTTTTGAATAAGCTCAAATCGCTTAGAGACACCTCCTTGATTTGGATAAAGAGGATGATTCGATGGAAATGAATCAATATTGGAATGCGTATCATTCGTATGAAGAATAGTTATCTTTTTTAATTGCTTTTTAGATTGTGTCTGTCCAAATAAATTTGGAGCAATCATCAACGTTGCAACTGAAAGACCAATATTTTTTAAAAATTTTCTACGTTCCATCTATTGAATTGATTTTGGATTATAAATTTTGAATTTTGTATGAAAAACTTAAAAATTCATTCTGTTGTTGGAAGCAAAAACAAGATTCTTCTGATACTTAGCCTCTTCAATTAACACATCTCGCAATAATTTATTAGTGTATTCAATCTTTCTTTTTGAATTAAAAAAAGTCATTCCATCATTGCCATTTGATAAATAATCTGAAGTAATCACCCAGAATAATGAATCCTTAGAAGTCAACTTATCAATAGTTAAATGGCCATTTTTAAATGTTCCTCCAGATATTGGTTGACTTTTACCAGCCATTAAAAATTGTTCTATCTCTTTTTTACTATTGATTGGTAATTGAACCCAAACCAACGTATTATCAAAAGGCATCACTTTAAAAATGTCTCCGATCGTAATTGATCCTTGTAAAAAAGTAGAACGAATTCCTCCTGAATTAAATAAACAAATCACGGCTTCATTTTTATTGATTTGTCTTATTTGATTTTGAAAAACGGCATCCGAAACCCAGTTGTTCATTGATATAGATGGCCGTGATGATCCAAAGTTTTGAAGCGAATTTGCAATCACAATATCCATCACTTTTGACATACTGTCTTTATATGGATAAATTAAACTATCAATATGTTGATTTGAATGTTGCTTTATAGCAATTAATTCTGGTTTTACAAACGTCTGTTTATAAGAAGAGCAGGCTATTAAGCCTGCTCCAATAAAAAATATGATTGATCTACGAATCATTACTCAATAATCATTTTTTTAGTTACTCTTCCATAAGGTGTTGTAACAGTAATCATGTATGAACCTGATGTATATGAATTCGTTGGAATTGTCAATACTTTACTTTCAATATTTGAAGAAGAAGTTATAATTCTACCTTGCATATCATAAATTGTATATTCATTGATCATCGTTCCGTTTACTTGAACATATACCACTTCTCTTGAAGGTACAGGGTAAATTGCAAAGTTTGTTATTAATTCTTCATCCAAACTAGCTGATGAACTACAACCTAAAGATCTGTATGTCATTTGAGAAAAATCAACGTAACACACATAATTGATACTATCAATAAATGGATTACGATTATGTTGAATTGAATCGATAAAATCATTTCTAGAAATCTCCCAATTGCTTGGAGGATCTTGGAAATGCCATTGTTTCAATACGGCTTGATCTTGACCATATGCTATCGAACTACTAATTGGATTTCTTAATTTCCAGTTCAAACCATCTATTCCATTATAACATATTGCCGCATACATAATAGCCCTTGCAACATCACCTTTATGTTCATCTCTTGGTTCAAAAACCTGATGGCCGTTTGCATCCAAACCAAATTTGCTTCCTAAATAAGTTGAGGTTGGAGTAACTACAACTCCTAATGGATAATTACTTCTAACAGCATTCACATCATTTTGATTAGTCGGAAACAAATGATGAAAATCATCGTATTCAGGTCTTTCTGGACTATCTGCAGGATTAGATGGCATCCAATTATGACAATAAGAATGTTCACGACTGAAACCTTGAGTTGTCCAATCAAATGGTTCTGTGTAGACTTTATTTTGCCCACTATAAACACAAGTTACCACTCTTTGATTTCCAGTAGTATCTCTTGATTCAAATAACGAAACCATTAATGCACCATAAGTGCTATAATAACGAGATGTATGAAGATTTACTAAAGCACTCAAATCTGTCATAAATGTTGAGCTAGAAGTTGACAAACCATTATACATTCCAGCTGTCATCATTGTAGCTAAAGTTGAAACATTAGCTGTTAATGGGGATGTTTGCAGGTAATTACGATAAATCCCAGTACCATTGTAAGAAAAAACTGCAATATAATAACCCGTATTTGCAACGATATTATTTGGACTAAAAGTAGTTCCTGTCCCACTTGATACAACTTGAGAACTTCCAATAGCATCACCTCTCATGTAAACTGTTCCATCAACTGGTACATCTGTAATTGGAGAATCTTTTTTTCTTAAAATAACATATCCATCAACACCACTTGCAGCTGTAAATGAACCATTAAATCTATAACTTTTCACATTTGAGAGAACAAGATTTGTTGGTTGAACAGATGGCTCAGTTGCTAATCCACCTCCAATACCCGTAATATTTATTACATAAGGATTTTCATCTGCATCATTACTTGGTATAGTAATAATTGCTGGTCGACTTCCACTTGCTCCTGGAGTGAAATTTATTACCAATGCAGACGAACTAGTAGCATTGATTGAAGAAGGCTGAGATGCTACAGTGTAATCACTAGCATTCGCTCCTGAAATTGTAACTGTTGATACAGTTAAAGCACTAACTGTTCCTAAATTTTCAATTGTAAAATTGATTGGAGACATAACACCAACTCCTGAAGATGTATTAAATGTTCCATTATTAACGATAGTAGTTGAACCATTTTTCACATTGATCTCTTGTGCAGGTGTAGCTGCACCAACAGCTATATTCACATCATCTAAACCAAT
>CALPUT020000208.1 GCA_943326825.2 Chryseobacterium gleum
AGTATCGATTTTTAACGAAGGAAGAAATGGAAATCTTTGATGAAGATTTTAAACATTTCATGATTACAAATGGTGTAACAAACGAAGAATGGTTGGAATGGAATAAATCTGATCTTGAAAAAGCAACTCAATTAGTGGAAGTTTTCTCAGACACTGTGCTTCAAAAAGTCTATGAAAAAATCAAATTTATTGAATTTAGAAGTGCTGATTCTTGTATTGTTTTCAATTGTTTAGACGATAAAATGGAATTGATTTCGTTGAATAAAAAAGATGGAACTGTTGATTTAACAACTCCTGAAAGTATTCATGAAGCTTTATCTAAAAATCCACAAAATTTGTCCTATTTTAAAACTGAAAAGAAATATGTCAAATCACGTGAAACTGAAATTCATGAGATGATTGAGCAGGGTTGTTTTAATTCAAATCAAGTGTTTTGGGATGCATTATTGTTGTTGGTGGATTAATATAATTATGACTAATTTTAGCCAACTACAAACAAAATTATAAAATGAAAAAATTATTCATATTACTATCATTAGTTACTGTTTCTTCAGTAAATGGTCAAGTACAATTTCCAAAAGCAAGTCCAGCTGCTAAAGTGGAACAAAAAGTGGGATTAACTGACGTTAAAATTTCTTATTCTCGTCCAGGAAAAAAAGGTAGAACTGTTTTTGGTGATATGTTACCATTTGGAGAACTTTGGAGAACGGGTGCAAATGAAAATACCCTTTTTAGAACAAGTGATCCAATCACATTTGGAAAAGATACTTTACAAAAAGGGACGTATGCTATTTTTACTAAACCAGGAAAAGAAGCTTGGGATATTATTTTCTATAAAGACACAACGAATTGGGGAACACCAGATAATTGGGAAGATGCTAAAGTTGCTCTAAAAACATCAGCTAAAGTTAAAACAACAACTGATGTTATTGAAACTTTCACCATTTCAATTGATAATTTTGAAAAAGAAAGTGCTACTTTAAATTTTGCTTGGGATCAGACAATTGCTTCGGCTCAATTTACAACTCCAACTAACAAAAAAGTGATGGCTTCTATTGATAAATTAATGGCTGGACCAACAGCTGGAGAATACTACAATTCTGGTAACTACTACTTCAAAGAGAAAAAGGACTTAAAACAAGCCTTAACTTGGGTTTCGAAAGCATGTGAAATACAAGGAGATCAAGCTTATTGGATGTACAATACAAAAGCTCAAATTCAAGCTGAATTAGGTGACAAAAAAGCTGCGATTGAAACTGCTAAAATAGCATTAAAAGCAGCTGAAGCAGATAAAAACAACGATTACATTAAAATGATTAAAACTTCAATTGAAACTTGGAGTAAATAATCTTAATAAATTAAAAATGACCAATTTTGAAACAGAATTAATCAAACGATTTGGTGAACAAAATATTCAGCAAGTTGAAGTTAATTCAACTGAAATACCATTATTACTTGTAACCCTCAATTTTGATAATCAATTACGCATTTTGGTTACGAATGGATTAAGTGATTTCAAAATGGAAGTTCCGGAGAAAGTTGCAGGAAGAGAATTTAATGAAATTTACTTTTGTTTACCAAGTTATTGGGACGTGAATGATCGTGAAAATCAAAACATGAATTGGATTTTTGACTGGATTCAGCGTTTGGCAAAACATGTAGTTTCAAAAAATACTTGGTTTGGTCATGGGCATACAATTCCTTGCGAAAATCCATTTAAGGCGTTGTCGAACACTATGAAACAAAATCATTTTTTCTTAAGTGATACGATGCTTTTAACGGATGATTTAAATCCTGTTGAATTGGAAGAAAAAACAGTTTATTTATTGAGTATTATCCCCATTTTTGAAGAAGAAATGGATTACAAACAAGGAAAAGGGACATTGAAGTTATCTCAAAAATTGATGAATCATGGTATCACTGAAAAGTTAGATGATTACAGAGGAACTGTATTGAGAAGTAAATGGAAATTTTTAGGAAAATAATTAAATGAAATTAGTAAAATTCAAAGGCGCAAATTCAATTTGCGCCTATTGTGTGTCAAAAATAGTTTTTGTAGTTGTAGTTTATTCTAATAGTTTTAACTATCCTTAACTTTTTGTAGTTTATAGTTTATTTAATGCTTGATCGATATCGAAAATCAAATCGTTGTAATTTTCTACTCCAACAGATAATCGAACCAATTTTTCTGAAATATGCATAATCTCTTTATCTTCATGAGGAACATCCGCATGTGTCATTGTTTGAGGATGTTCAGCCAAACTTTCTGTTCCTCCTAAGCTTACTGCCAATTTGATCAATTGAAGTGAGTCTAAAAATTGGAAAGCTTCTTTTTCTCCTCCTTTAATATCAAATGCAATCATTGCTCCATTTGAAGAATACTGACGATCTAAAATCTCTTTTTCTCTCGGATCTGTGATAAATCCTAAGTAATATACTTTCTCTACTTTCGGATGATTTTGTAAGAAATTAGCAACATGCTCTGCATTTTTTGCTTGTTCTTCCATTCTTACTTTCAACGTTTCTAAACTTCTCATTAACAACCAACCTGTCCAAGGTCCAGCCATATTTCCTAAAAATGTTCTTAAACCTTTCACTCTAGCCATTAATGCTTTTGAACCTAAACAAGCTCCAGCAATAACATCTGAATGTCCACCAATGTATTTTGTTGCAGAATATAAAACTAAATCAGCTCCATGCTTTAACGGATGTTGCCAAAGTGGTCCCATGTAAGTATTATCTACTGATAAAACAACTGGTTTTTCTTCGGTAGTGAAATGGTTTTTAATTTCTGCACACATTTCAATATCGATCAATGCGTTTGTAGGATTTGCAGGAGTCTCAATGTGAATCATTGTTAAACGATCGCCTCTTCCTGTTGCATTGATACGCTCAATTATTTGTTCTTTAGAATCTGTTGCATGAAAACCAACAGACATGATATTTAATTTCTTTAAAAAGTGGTTGATGAAGTGATCCGTTCCACCGTAAACTGGACGAGAATACAACAATAAATCACCAGGCGCCATAAATTCCATTAACGCAGTTGAAATTGCTGACATTCCGCTTTCAAAAACTGCACAATCTTCAGCTCCATCCCATAAACAAAGACGGTTTTCTAGAATTTCTAAATCTGGATTATTTAAACGACTATAAATTAAACCTAACTCTTCACCTTTGTCTTTTTCTCTTAAACCATAAGCTAATTCAAAAAAACGTTTTCCTTCCATAGCAGAAGTAAAAACAAAAGTTGAAGTTTGAAAAATTGGGCATTTTATAGCTCCTTCTGATAATGACGGTTTATAACCGTAACTCATCATCAAACTTTCTGGTTGCATTCTTGAATAATCCATAGAATAATGTTCTTTATTATGTTTACAAATTTACATTTGATTCTATATATTATTTTATTTGTAGAAAATAAAACTATTATTATTGATTATTCAATATTTTAAAACTATTTAAATAAATAATTTCAATGTTTTTTAGATAAAAATTCTAAAAAACAAAGGCTACCAATAATTTGATAGCCTTAATTACTAGAAAATAGTGTGATGATTAGTGTAAAACGATTTTAGTGTTTTTGACAACTTCATTTTTTTCATTCATTATTGTCATAAAATATAAACCCGAATCAGCAATTGATTTCAGAGAAATAGATTCAATAATTCCATGATTTTTATAAATTATTTTACCATCAATATCTTTGATTTCAATTGTATTATTTTGATTTGAATGATTGTTGTTTACTATTTTGATGATATCATCCGTTGGATTTGGATAAATATTAAAATTCTCAAGACTACTTTCTTCTATACTTGCAGTTGAATTGTTTGCTCCTGTGTTACTTCCACTTCCAGCATATACTTGCGCATATGGATACGTTAAATTCGACAAACCTGATGTAATTATCTTTGATTCATTACATGTACCATTAAATCCTACTAGTGTTAAAACAGTACCGACATCTTGAATTGCAAAATTACAATACGTAGTTGGAAATGAACTCATAGGATTCGCATTTGAATACCATTGTAGATCCTGATATAAAATGTTTGATGATGGTTGTGCACAGAAGTAATCTAATTTTGGTCCATTTGGCAATGAATCTATCAAATAAAAGACGTTCAAATTGTTTGAAGTTGGACATGGATTTGAAGGTTTAACTCCGATTGAATATTGCGCTTCAAAGCAATAATTAAATGGATAATTTGGATCTTTAGAAGTGCCAAGCAACCAGTAATTACCTATAGGTAGAGAATCCATTAGTAATTCATTATAACTCATCATAGGTCCAGTTGTATGGTTTTCCACTTTATATAAAATCCAACTTTTTAGATTTTTCCCTGTTGTATCAAGTTGAATACTTCCATTGTTATTTTCTGGTAAAGTAGCTCCTGTAACTTGTGCATAGTTTATTGTAACTTGAGCATAACTAGCGAATCCTATATTAATAATTAGTAGTGCGAATATTTTTTTCATAATCTTTTGGTTTTATAGAAAAGTCACATTTTTTATCTAGAATTTAAAAATCTAACTTCGATGTTATTTCTATAACGCGCCATTTATTAGAGAGGTTGCTTTGGGAAATATAAAATTTTTATTTTTCCATAAGTGTAGAATTTTATTCTTTTATTATTAATTTTAATAGAAATATTATCTAATTATTAATTCAATTATAGATTATGGATGAGAATATAGATGCAATTGATCAACATATAATACAGTTGCTTTTGTCTAATTCTAAATTAGGAACCAAAGAAATTGCCTCAAAAATTGGTTTAACAGTAACACCAACATTTGAGCGAATTAAAAGATTGGAACGAAGAGGTGTAATCTTAGGTTATAGTGCCAAAATTAATCGAAAAAAAATAGGTAAAGGTTTACAAGTCTATTGCCAAACATCTTTAAAATCTCACAACCTAGAACTCATTGAACAATTTGAGCAATCAATTGTTGAATTAGAAGAAGTGGTTTCTTGTCACCATATTGCCGGAAACATCGATTATTTATTATACATAGAAGTCGCTGACATGGAAGAATACCAACAATTTTTAAGAAATAAATTGGCTACGATACCAAATATTGCTAATGTACAAACTTCATTTGTGATGCGAACGTTGAAGGAAGGTTAGACATTAGAACCGCTTCGCTGTTAGAT
>CALPUT020000209.1 GCA_943326825.2 Chryseobacterium gleum
ATCACCCTTCCCATAAATTGGAAGTGGTTTTTTATTGACGATATTATTGATTACTAAAGGAATTAATTTTTCAGGAAAATGATGCGAACCATAATTGTTAGAACAATTCGACATCTTCACTGGTAAACCATACGTATGGAAAAATGCTCTAACAAAGTGATCAGAAGATGCTTTAGAAGCTGAATAGGGACTTCTTGGATCGTAACTCGTCGTTTCTTTAAACAAACCTTCTTGTCCTAAACTTCCGAAAACCTCATCCGTTGATACATGATGAAAAACGTGATTAGAATCTTTCCAAGATGATTTTGCAGCTTGCAGTAAATTAACAGTGCCAACAACATTTGTCATCACAAAATCCATTGGACCTTCAATTGAACGATCAACATGAGATTCTGCTGCTAAATGAATAACATCCGTAATCTTATATTTTTCAAAAACATGTTGAACATCATCTGAAGAACAAATATCACCTTTTTCAAAAACATAATTCGATGCATTTTCAACATCTTTTAAATTTTCTAAATTTCCGGCATAAGTTAACTTGTCAAAATTAACAATGCGATAAGAAGGATATTTATTTACGAATAAACGAATCACATGAGAACCAATAAAACCGGCCCCTCCTGTGATCAATATGTTTTTTGAAAATTGCATTTATTTACTACTTATTAAAGACTCCAATATTCTAAATCGTTAATTTTTCCTTTGAAAATCCCTTTCACATCAACAAATAAACCTTTATTATCTTTTAATAAATTTTTAAAATCTTGTTCTGTGTAAGATTTGTACTCTTTATGGTTTACAGCAACGATAATTGCATCATAATCATTTGTAGTTTTTTCAATTAATCCGATTCCATATTCATGAACCATTTCATCTGAACTTGCATGTGGATCAATTAAATCAACTTTCACTTGAAACGAAACTAATTCATTAATGATATCAATCACTTTTGAATTTCTAATATCAGAAACATCTTCTTTAAAAGTTGCACCCATTACCAAAACTTTCGCATCTTGAATATGTTTACCTTGAGCGATAATTTTCTTAACTGATTGTTTCGCAATATAACCACCCATAGAATCATTCACAAAACGACCACTTGTAATTACTTTAGAATGGTAACCAGCTTGAGCTGCTTTGTGTGTTAAATAATATGGATCAACCCCGATGCAATGTCCTCCAACTAAACCTGGTGAAAACTTTAAAAAGTTCCACTTCGTTCCAGCAGCCTCTAATACATCAAACGTATTAATTTTCAATTTATTAAAGATGATTGACAACTCATTCATTAAAGCGATATTCAAATCTCTTTGCGTATTCTCAATGATTTTTGCAGCTTCAGCCACTTTAATTGTAGATGCTCTATGAACCCCAGCTTTAACAACCAACTCATATACTTGAGCGATTTCATTTAAAGATTCATCGCAACATCCAGAAACAACTTTAATTACATTTTGTAACGTATGTTCTTTATCTCCTGGATTGATTCTCTCAGGTGAATATCCAACTTTAAAATCTTCTTTAAATTTCAATCCAGAAATCTCCTCTAATACAGGAATACAATCTTCTTCAGTACATCCAGGATAAACAGTTGATTCAAAAACAACATAGTCACCTTTTTTAAGAGCTTTTCCAACTGTTGAACTTGCACCTAATAAAGGTTTTAAATTTGGTAAATTCGCATCATCAATTGGAGTTGGTACTGCAACGATAAAGAATTCAACATCTTTTAAATCATCCAAATTAGCTGTAAAAAGAATATCGCTGTTCTCAAATGCAGAAGCATCTAATTCATTACTAGGATCGATTTTATTATTCATTAAATCAACTCTTTCTTGATTGATATCAAAACCTACAACTTTAATTTGTTTTGCAAATTCCAAAGCGATTGGTAATCCAACATAACCTAAACCGATAACTGCAAGTTTAGCTTCTTTGTTTATTAACTTATTGTATATTGAGTTGCTCATTTCTTACTTTATAAATACGTTCAATAATCTCTACTACCTTCAATCCTTCTAATGCATTCGTTGTTGCAGTTGATCTTCCTTTCAAAGAATCAATCA
Source organism: Chryseobacterium gleum (assembly GCA_943326825.2). Taxonomy (GTDB): domain Bacteria; phylum Bacteroidota; class Bacteroidia; order Flavobacteriales_D; family Crocinitomicaceae; genus CAIUKX01. The sequence goes on from CALPUT020000209.1 coordinate 2,070, forward strand.
CATTTTGAATTACATAATTATGATTAGCTGCCGAACCTTTGTATGGTCCATAATCATTTGCAGGATTTGATTCTTTTAAAACTGGCATTTCATAATCAGTTACATTACAAACTTCTACTTCGTTCATGTATTGACCACCAATTTTCACACTTCCTTTACTTCCGATGATTGTAATTGAACTTTCTAAGTTTTGATTTGCTACAGAAGTTGAATAGTTAATACAACCCATTCCTCCATTAATAAAATCAAAACTTACAATTCCTGAATCTTCAAAAGCTGTTGAGTTTTGGTGATTAAAATCTGCAAAACGACCTTGAATATTATCAATATCCCCAAATAACCAATACATGATATCAATGAAATGTGAGAACTGAGTAAACAATGTTCCTCCATCTAAATCAGGTGTTCCTTTCCAACCTCCTGCTTTGTAGTAACGATCATCTCTGTTCCAGTAACAATTCAATTGAACCATGTAAATATCTCCTAATGTTCCGTTTTCTACAACTGATTTAATCCATTCAGAAGGTGGAGAATATCTATTTTGCATTACACAGAAAACACTTTTAGACATTTGTAACGATTTAAAGATCACTCGTTCACAGCTCTCTTTTGTTAAACCCATTGGCTTTTCACAAACAACATGTTTTTTAGCATTTAATGCAGCTATACTTTGTTCAGCGTGTAAACCATTTGGAGTACAAACATTTACTACATCAAATTCAATACCTGACGCTAATAATTCATCAAATGTTTTGAAAAAAGGAATACCGAAATCAACAGCATTACATTCTTCTTTTGAACGAACATCAATCATTGCAACTAATTCACCTTCGTTTTCACGACGAATCATTTCTGCATGACGTTTTCCTATGTGACCTGCACCAATTACAGCAAATCTTACTTTTTTATCGGAAATACTCATTTTATAATTTTGTTACTTTATTATTCTCTAATTTATATTTTTCATTACTTTCTGTACACAAAGCAATACCTTCTGAATCAAATTCTAAACGTTGACCAAACTCGCTCATCCAACCTAATTGTCTCGCTGGATTCCCAACAACTAAAGCATAAGCTGGTACTGTTTTAGTTACAACTGCACCTGCTCCAATAAAAGCAAATTCGCCTATATCATGACCACAAACTATTGTAGCATTTGCACCAATACTTGCACCTTTTTTTACAATCGTTTTTGCATATTCATTTTTTCTATTGACAGCGCTTCGAGGATTAATAACATTTGTAAAAACCATAGAAGGACCTAAAAAAACATCATCTTCGCAAATAACTCCTGTATATATCGAAACGTTATTTTGAATTTTTACATTTTTCCCTAAGATTACCTCAGGAGATATTACAACATTTTGACCAATATTGCATTTTTCTCCAATTGTACAATTAGGCATTACATGTGAGAAGTGCCAAATTTTTGTTCCTTCTCCAATTGTACAACCTTCGTCAATGATTGCTGTTTCGTGTGCAAAATAGCTCATTATCTAATTATATATTTGTCAAAATTATTATGCTCTTTCTTTCTCAATTCTTCAGGACTTAAACTTTTGAAATATTCATACGTTATTTTTAATCCTTCAGAACGAATTACTTTTGGACTCCAATCCAATAATTCTTTTGCTTTTGAAATGTCTGGTTGACGTTGTTTTGGATCATCTACTGGTAAATCGTGAAATACCACTTTTTGATCAGTTCCAGTTAACTTGATTATTTCCTCTGCAAAATCTTTAATTGAAATCTCATCTGGATTCCCAATATTCACAGGATAAACATAGTCACTATGCAACAATCTATAAATCCCTTCAACCAAATCATCTACATAGCAGAATGCTCTCGTTTGAGAACCATCTCCAAAAATAGTAATATCTTCTCCTCTCAATGCTTGACCAATAAAAGCTGGTAAAACACGTCCATCATTCAAACGCATTTTTGGTCCGTAAGTGTTGAATATTCTTACAATTCTTGTCTCAACACCATGAAAAGTATGATAAGCCATCGTAATCGCTTCTTGGAAACGTTTCGCTTCATCGTATACTCCTCTAGGTCCAATTGGATTTACATTCCCCCAATATTCTTCTGTTTGTGGATGAACTGTTGGATCACCATATACTTCAGACGTTGATGCAATTAATACTCTTGCATTTTTTGCTTTTGCCAATCCTAAACAATTATGAATTCCCAAAGAACCAACTTTTAACGTTTGAATAGGAATTTTTAAATAATCAATTGGACTTGCTGGAGAAGCAAAATGTAAAATATAATCTAAATCACCTGCTACATGAATAAATTTAGAGACATCGTGATTGTAAAATTCGAAATTTTCTAATGGAAAAAGATGTTCAATATTTTTCAATTGACCTGTAATCAAATTATCCATTGCAATTACATGATAATCTTCTTTGATAAAACGATCACACAAATGTGAACCTAGAAATCCTGCTGCACCTGTAATAAGTATTCTTTTTCTTTTTTCCATTATTTTTCTGTTTGAACAAAAGGTAAAACTGTTTTTCTACCAACTGAATTATAATAGAAACCTAAATTTAACATTTGATCTAATTCAAATATATTACGACCGTAAAAAATGACAGATTGCTTTAATTTCGATTTTATTTTATCAAAGTCTGGATTTCTAAATGCTGACCATTCTGTTGCAATCAATAAAGCATCAGCATTATCTAACGCATCATATTGATTTTTTGCATAACTAATTTTATCTCCAATTACACCTTGAACATTTGACATTGCTTCAGGATCGTAAACCTCAACTTGTGCTCCTGCATTTAATAATTCTTCAATAATATATAAAGCTGAAGCTTCACGAATATCATCTGTATCCGGTTTAAATGCTAATCCCCAAATGGCAAATTTCATTCCTCTGATATCCCCAAAGTAATTTTTCACTTTAGGAACAATTGTTACTTTTTGCTTTTCATTTACATCTAAAACGCTTTGGATAATCTCAAAATCATAACCAACTTGTTTTCCACTTTTCAATAATGCGCTTACATCTTTGGGGAAACAACTTCCGCCAAAACCAATTCCAGGATATAAAAACTTATGACCAAT
>CALPUT020000210.1 GCA_943326825.2 Chryseobacterium gleum
ACATAAAAATGTTGAATACCTAACATTTCTGATCGTGCTTTTACCATTTCAGATTTAAAACCAGAAGAAATAATCGCTACTTGAAAATCATTTTTTGTCAAATGAAGAACTGCCATTCCATCTTTTGTGTTGTACTTTTTGAATTGATCTCCACTTTCGGTGAAATACATTCCTCCATCAGTCATCACTCCGTCCACATCCAATACTAACAATTTGATTTTATTCAATTTATTTTTCCATTGCTCTGTTTTGAACATTGGTTTGAATAATAATGAATGTAAATCAATCGTATTTTCATCACAAACAGCTTGTAAATCAAAAATGGACATTTCTAATACATTTTCAATTCCAAAATCTCCTAAAAAATCTTGAAATTCAACACCGTATTTACTGCAAATTCCTTTAATATTCTGTTCTAAAAACACCTTTTTGAATTTTGGATTATGAATTTTTGATTTTGAATTGTAATCATCTAAAATTCAAAATCAAAAATCTAAAATTATTTATATCATTTTGTAACCTACCGCTTCAGCAACTGGACGTAAAGTTTCTAATAATGCTTTGAACTCAGCATGATTTAATTGTTGAGAAGCATCTGATTTAGCAACTTTTGGATTTGGATGTGCTTCAATCAACAAACCATCAATTCCCATTGCTACACAAGCTCTTGCTAATACTGGAACGCCATAAGCATAACCCATCGCATGACTTGGATCTAAAACGATTGGTAAATTTGTTTTCTCTTGTAACCAAGCAACACCACATAAATCTAGCGTAAAACGTGTTCCAGTTTCAAACGTACGAATACCTCTTTCACATAAAATCACATTTTCATTTCCTCCTGACAATACAAATTCAGCAGCTTGAACAAATTCTTGTAACGTAGTTCCGAAACCTCTTTTGATTAAAACAGGTTTTTGTGTTTTCGCACAAGCTCTTAAGATTCCTTGATCATACATTGCTTTCGCTCCTACTTGAATAACATCAGAATATTCAATTACATCTTGAATTTGAGTAGCATCTCTTACCTCGGTAATCACATTCAAACCATATTCTTCACGCATTTTAGCAAGAAGTTTTAATCCTTCTAACTCTAAACCTTGAAAACTATAAGGACTTGTTCGTGGTTTGTAACAACCTCCTCTTAAAGTAGATAAACCTAATTCTTTCAATAATTCAGATGATTCACGAATTTGTTCTTCTGATTCAACTGAACAAGGACCACCAATTAAAACAGTATTTTTAGTATCACCACCTATAGTAATATCTCCGATCTTAACCGTTCTTTTTTCAGAACGATATTCTTTTGAAGCCAATTGAATATCATTCGCAAAAACCCATGATTTATCTGTTTTATCTTGCAAATTAGCTGGAACTTCTTTTACTCCAGAACCTGTTATCAAGACATTATCTCCATCTGAAACAATGTGAAATGCTTTATTATCAATAGCTAATTGACTTGCTTCCGAAGAAGAAATGGTGTTTTTTAATTGAATAATCATAATTCACTTTTAATTAGATTCACAAAAGTAACAATTCCGGCTGCTTTACCATCTTTTTTTAACACTGGTAAGTACATAATTGGAAAAGCACAATTTTTAATAAGTTTTAATAAATCGAAGACGGTTTCATTTTCGAAAATATGCTTTGGATGTTCATTAATTAACTCCAAAACATTTATTTTATTTAAATCCTTGATATGCTTCAACAATCCTTTTCGAACATCTGCATTTGAAATAAGACCTTTAAAATGATGATGATCATCTAATACAATACAAAATCCTAAATTTCCTTTTTCAATTGTTTTCAAAACATGTTCTAAAGTCAATTCATCATCAAAAATCACAGGAGATTCAGAGACAGGAATCATGAAATCTTTCAATTGAAATTCAGATTCTACTTCACGTTTTGTTAAATTCATCAAAGCATGTCCGATACTTGGAGCATTAAATAAATAAGATCCTGAAACAGAAGAACTAACCCCCATATTTCTTAAAATAAACGAAACTTCTCCATTTACACCTCCATCTACATGAATTGATTTATCAGGAAATAACTTTCTGAATTTACGTATTTTAGAGAAGTTATATGTATCAAATTTACCACCACTTTGACCTGGAATTGTCGCCATGATTAAGATAAAATCAAATGAGCTATACGCTTCAAAAACCTCGATATCCGTTGGAGTAATAATCGCTAAACCTTTTTTTCCTGTTATAGTTGATGGAATATTCAAAGGTTCTTTCAAATCTTCGAATTGAAAAGTCAAGTATTCAACAGGGTTTTCTTCTAATAGCGAATAATATTTTGAAGGGTTTTCAGTAATAATATGTAAATCGATAGGTAGATTACACCATGTTCTTATTTGTTTTATGTCTTCAAAAACACTCAAATCATCGTTGCAATCTACATGAAGTAATTCAACTTGATGCTGAACTAAATCTTCAATTACTTCTTTTAATGTACGTTTTTTATCACTATAAATGGAAGCTGAAATTTTCATCTATGATATCTAATTTTAATCTATAAAGATAATGAAATTGTGAAATTATAAAGAAAGAATCCTAATTCAATAGTTATTTATAATTTTGCTTCATGAACGCAATCAATTTAAAGAATCAAATCTATACTGGAGCAGATGGTCGACAAAGTTTAATCGACTTAACAATTCCAGAAAATTTCAACAATCAATTAATGGTTTTTATTCATGGTTACATGGGATACAAGGATTGGGGTTGTTGGAATTTAGTTGAAAAATACTTCACAGATTTAGGATTTGGATTTTGTAAATACAATATAAGTCACAATGGTGGAACGATTGAAAATCCAATTGATTTTCCAGATTTAGAAGCTTTTGGTCAAAATAATTATTCTAAAGAATTATTCGATTTACAATCAGTTTTAAGTTGGTTAGAAACTCAATTTCAATCTTTACCTTCTATTACTTTGATTGGTCATTCAAGAGGTGGTGGAATCGCTTTATTAACTGCTTTAGATTCACGAGTTGATAAAGTGGTTTCTTGGGCTGGTATTTGCGACATTGAAAAAAGATTTCCAATAGGTTCAGAATTAAAAGTTTGGAAAACTCAAGGCACACGTTACGTTGTGAATGGTCGAACAAATCAAAAAATGCCAAATAAATATTCTCAATTTGAAGATTTTGAAACAAATAAAGAAAAATTAAACATTCAATCTGTTTGTGAAACTTCTAAAAAACCAACTTTTTTAATTCACGGCGATGCTGACACTTCTGTCGAACTAGAAGAAGGTAAACAAATTGCTGGCTGGAGAAGAACACGTTTATTTGAAATTGAAGAAGCTGATCACACTTTTGGTAGTGCTCATCCGTGGAATGAAGATCATCTACCAGAACATTTAGAAAAAGCTTGTTTCTTAACAGTTAGTTTTTTAGCAATTGAAGGATTATAAAATCTAAAATATTTTTCGTTTATGAAAGATGATAATAAAAAAGATAAACTAGGAATTCTAACAGAATTAATCAAATTAGCAAAGGCTGATAACGATTTAGGAGACATGGAATTTCAGTTTTTACTTTCTCTTGCTTCTCAAATGGGCGTTTCTAAAGATGAATTCATTCAATTGTTCGAACAATACATTCAATTTCTTCCACCTAAATTAGAATTCGATCGAATCGTTCAGTTTCATAGATTAGTTTTAGTTATGAATATTGATTCAAACACAAGTGATTCAGAAATAGAATACATTAAACAAGCTGGAATTAAAATGGGATTAAATCCGTTGGCTACAAATGAAATTTTGAGAATTATGGAAAACTATCCAAACAAAGTTGTTCCAACAGAAGTCCTTCTTAGCGTTTTTAGTTCATTTCACAATTAAACAACATGCCTCGAATAGTAATTGAAACAAAAATATATGCACCAATAGAAATTTGTTTCGATTTATCTCGAAGTATTGATTTACATGTGCTTTCAACTAGTCAAACGAATGAAATTGCAATTGAAGGGAAAACATCTGGATTAATCAATCTAAATGAATCTGTTACATGGCAAGCAACACATTTTGGGATAAGACAAAAATTAAGTTCAATCATAACCGAATTTCAAAGCCCAATTTATTTTAAAGATGAGCAACTAAAAGGTGCATTCAAGTATTTTAAACACGAACATATTTTCAGTGAACAGGAAAACTACACATTAATGGAAGATGTTTTTGAATATGAGTCGCCTTTTGGAATTTTAGGAAAAATTGCAAATTTCTTTTTAATAAATAATCATTTAAAACAATTATTAATTAAAAGAAACCAAGTAATAAAAGAGTATGCAGAAAACGGAAAATTTAAAGAAATTTTAAAAAATGCTTAGACGTTGCTTTGTTAAAAATTAAAAAACTATTTAATCACCAACTTATAAATCAATCCTTCTAGTCCATTCGTTTTGATTTCTAACATTTGCTCTAATTGTCTACCAATTTTTGAATCAGGAAACCCTTTCCCTTTATACCAAACAAGATAATATTCAGGAATTTCAACTAACAAATAACCTTTGTATTTTCCATAAGGCATTCTAGCATTCGCTAAATCCATTAATTCTTTTCTTGCTTGTTCTTGAAAATCCATCTGTATAATTAAAAATGGTCTTCCCATTTGAGAAGACCATTTGTTAGTTAAAAATTATTTTTTTGGAATACGTTTCAATGTTTCTAGAAGGTACCCCCAATATTTTTGTACTGAAGAAATTTGAACTTTTTCATCCGGTGAATGAGCTGCACGAATATTTGGACCAAATGAAATCATATCAGTACCTGGTAAATGTTTTCCTAAAATTCCACATTCTAATCCAGCGTGACATGCTTTAACATGAGGTTCATCTTTAAACATCTCTTTATATAAATCTGTCATCAAATTTAATATCGGTGACGTTGGATTTGGTTGCCATCCTGGATAATCTCCACTTTGAACAACTGCTGCGCCCATATTCTCGAAAGAAGCACGAATTGAATTTGCAACATCTGATTTTGTACTCTCAACACTACTTCGTTGAAGCGATTGTGTAATAAAAGATCCTTCCTTCACGATCACTCTTGCTAAACTTGACGAAGTCTCAACTAAACCTTGAATATCTGGACTCATTCTAAAAACGCCATTATTAACAGAATATAAAGC
>CALPUT020000211.1 GCA_943326825.2 Chryseobacterium gleum
ATTACTCCAAATGGAAATCAATTTGATGAAGTTCAAGGTAAAATAAATACAGGTTTCCAGAAATTTGAAGTTTCCACTGAACTTCAGAATTCTATGAATTATTTTCCACCATTGAAAACAAAATTTGGAGATGTTAAATTGGCAGCGGGAAATGATGTTTTGGTGTTTCAGCGAATTGGTTCAATTCAAAAAAATGATCCAATGATTTATTTTGGTGAAAATCAAAATGTAAAATTTGGAGTCATCTATGGTGAAGGAATTTGGAAGTGGAAAATGAATGAATACATTCGAACAAGTGAGTCAAAAAACTTTACAGAATTAATTCAGAAAATTTCACAGTTCCTTGTTGTAAAACAAAACACTTCTGCTTTACGAGTAACTTTTCCAAAGCGATTTACTATCGATGAAGAAGTAGAAGTGAAAGCTGAATTTTACAATGAATCAATGGAGTTGATTACAAAACCTATCATTGAATTAAAATTAAAAGATGAAAAAAATAAGTCTGATAAATATCAATTTGGCGCGGTAAGTAATTTCTATAAACTTTCGTTAGGGAAATTAAAACCAGGTAAATACGAATGGACTGCAAGTTGTAAATACAATGGTAAAAGTTATTCTAAATCAGGTGTTTTCATTGTTGAGAATATTCAATTGGAAAACATTGAATCCGCAGCTGATCATAATTTATTAAATCAAATTGCGAAACAATCCAATGGTCAATTTTACGAATTGAAAAACATCAATCAATTGTTAAATGATATTGCAAAAAGAAAAGATATAGCTGAAATGAGTTACAGTGAAGTATCATTCAACGATTTGATTGATTACAAATGGCTTTTCTTTTTAATCGTACTAATTTTCGGAACTGAATGGTTCTTGAGAAGATGGTTTGGAGGATATTAATTTTCATGAATTCTTTCAAAACTCAACCAAAAATGTATATTTGCAGCACAAGATGCATTTTAAAAAACTACATATATTTTTCATTTTTTTACTAGTAGTTATTAGTTGTAATACTAAAAAATCGGGTGATTTAGACGAAACAACTTTAGAACCAATTTCTTACTTGCCTAAATTCGAAGAACCATCAAAGAAATTCTTAAAAGAAAAACGAAAAGAAAGCTTGGATTTTTATTATGAATTCATGAATCCTGAGCATTTTAGTGGAATGTTTTTAGTTGCTAAAAACGGTAAAATAATTACTGAGAGATACAGTGGTTTTTCAAATTATCCAGCTGAAATAACGATTACAAAAGATACACCTCTTCATGTTGCTTCAGTTAGTAAAGTTGCAACATCATTGGCTACGCTTCGTTTGATTGATCATAAAAGGTTAGAATTAAATGAAGATATTCGCACCTATTTACCTGAATTTCCATATCCTGGTATTTCAATCAAAATGCTCTTAACGCATCGAAGTGGCATCCCTTATTATGGTTATTACACCTTTAAAGTTTGGCCTCTTGGAAAGGAATTACATAATGACGACGTTTTGAGATTATTAGCAAAATATAAATTCCCATTAAATTTTCCACCAGATAAACATTTTGCTTACTGCAATACCAATTTTTCATTGTTAGCATTAATTATAGAGCGAGTTACTAAAAAATCATTTCCCGATGCTATGCAAGAGTTGGTTTTTGAACCATTAGAAATGACGAATTCATTTATATTAAAATACAAACAAAATAATACAAAAATCTCTCAATCTTATAATTCGCGCCACGTCAATCAAGCATTTGATTATATGGACCGTGTTTATGGTGATAAAAATCTATACAGTACAGCTAGAGATTTGTTGAAAATGGATATGGGGACCTATTCTAAAAACTTCTTGAGTGACTCCATGAGACGTTTGATGTTTAAAGGATATAGCTATGAACATCCAGGTATGAGTAATTATGGGTTTGGAATTCGTATGAGAGAATTGGAAGGGAAGGAAACTTACTTTTTTCATACAGGTTGGTGGCATGGAAATACAAGTTGTTATGCAAGTTTAAGATCAGATACCGTAACAATTATTGCTCTTTCAAATGTGTATAATAGAAGTGTTTATCAAATAAAACGTTTAGCACCTAAATTTGGGAATTATCCATTAGAATTTAAAGATGATGAGTAAAGAAATATGTCCATGTTGTTCAGGAAAATCTTTTTTGGATTGTTGCCAACAGTTTATTTTAGGGTTGAAAAAACCTTTGATACCTGAAGAATTAATGCGCTCAAGATATTCTGCTTATGCAACTTGTGAAGTTGATTATTTGTATAATACAACAGCTACTAAAGAACAAAAATATTATTCTAAAAAAGAAATTGAACGCTGGTCTTCTGAAAATGATTGGTTAAAACTAGAAATAATTCAAGCTTCAGAAAATACAGTAGAATTCAAAGCTACTCATCGTTTAAAAGTATCCTCAGGTATTCAAATTCATCATGAACTGTCCAGATTCATTCAAGAAGGAAATGATTGGAAGTATTTGGATGGGGAGTTTTTTGAGTGATTTTTAGTTCATTAAATTTTAATCAAGACTGAATACCTAATACACAAACTGAAAAATTCAGTTACTTTTGTATAGTTCTGTATTTAACACAAAAAAGCAAGATGAAAAAACCTTTAATTTTAGTAACTAACGATGATGGGATTTCAGCAAAAGGAATTCGTTCGTTAGTGGAAGCAATTAGAGATTTTGGTGATATTGTAATAGTAGCGCCTGATAAACCACAATCTGGAATGGGACATGCCATCACAATTAATCAACCTTTGCGTTTGAATAAATCTGATTTATTCAATGGGTTAGAAGCCTATTGTTGTTCTGGAACACCAGTAGATTGTGTTAAATTAGGAATTTCAGAAGTCTTAAAACGTAAACCAGATTTATTGCTTTCTGGAATCAATCATGGAGAAAACACTTCTACTAATGTATTGTATTCAGGAACTATGTCGGCAGCTGTTGAAGGAGCAATGGAAGGAATTCCGTCAATTGGATTTTCTTTATGTGATTTCGATTCAGATGCAGATTTTTCAGCTTCGAAAGAAATTATTAAAACGATTTTAACGAAATTAAAAGACGCACCAATTCCTAGTGGAATTTGTTACAATATCAATATTCCTAAGTTGCCAACAACTGAAATTAAAGGAATTAAAGTGGTTCGACAAGCCTTAGCTTATTGGGAAGATAAATTTGATAAACGAATGGATCAATTTGGAAAACCTTATTATTGGTTAACAGGGGATTTTGGTAATCATGATCCAGGTGAAAATACAGATTTAGAAGCTATAAAGAATGGTTATGTTACAATTGTGCCAACACAATTTGATTTAACTGCTTTTTCAGAATTAGAAAAATTAAAACTAACTTTCAATAAATAATTATATGAATTTAAGACGTTGGACGAAAGATCACACGATTGGATTGATTTTAGGATTAATCACACCAATCTTTTTTATTCCGGTAACTATCTGGATTTATAGTTTCATTGAACATATTTCATTTTCAAAACTTTTTGATTTGTTTCGAATATTAAATGATATGAAAGGGAAATTCATTTCATTGGCTTGTATTGCAAATCTTGGATGGTTTCACTTAAATATTAAAAAGCAAAATTACAACAGAGGAATGGGGATTATTCTTTCTACCATGCTTTATTTATTGGTGATATTGTATTATAAATTCGTTGCTTAATGTCAAATTCAGGAAGACTTAAAATCTATATTATTTCCGGCGAAGCTTCTGGAGATTTACATGGAAGTAATGTAATGAAAGCATTATTAGCTGAAGAAAAAGAAATTGAATTCCGTTTTTGGGGAGGAGATAAAATGTCTGAAGTTTCTGGATTAAAACCAGCTAAACACATTAAAGATTTAGCTTTCATGGGTTTTTCAGAAGTGATTATGAATTTGAAAACAATCCTGAATAATATTAAGTTTTGCAAAAAAGACATTGAAGAATTTAAGCCAGATGGGATCTTATTGATAGATTATCCAGGTTTTAACCTTCGGATCGCTGAATGGGCAAAAGAAAAAGGAATCAAAGTATATTATTATGTTTCTCCTCAAATTTGGGCATGGAAACAAAATCGTGTACATAAAATCAAACGAGTTGTAGACCACATGTTTACAATATTACCTTTTGAAAAACCTTTTTACGATAAGTTTAATTACGATGTTGAATACGTTGGTCATCCATTGTTAGATGCTATTGAGCAATACAGAGAAATTCAACTTTCTCCTGAAGAATTTAGAAAGCAAAACAATTTAGCTGATAAACCAATAATTGCCATTTTACCAGGAAGTCGTAAACAAGAAATCAGTAAGAAGTTACCGGTTATGCTTGAAGCGACAAAGGATTTTAAAGGTTACCAATTTATTATTGCTGGTGCTCCAAGCTTAGATCCTGAATTTTATGATCAATTTATATCGAAAGACACGAATATCTTATTTGGTAAAACGTATGATATCTTAAGTGCTTCCGAAGCTGCGATTGTTACTTCAGGGACTGCAACACTTGAAACAGCTTTATTAAATATTCCTGAAGTTGTTTGTTATAAAGCTTCTCCAATTTCTTATTCGATTGCGAAACGTTTAGTTAAAATCAAGTTTATTTCATTGGTGAATTTGATCATGGATGAAGAAATCGTAAAAGAATTAATTCAAAACGATTGTAATGCCAAAATGATTGAAAATGAATTAAAACAAATCGTTATTGGTGGAAATAAAAGAGAATTGATGCTTTCAAAATACGCTGAAATGGCCGAAATCTTAGGTGGAGGAGGTGCAAGTAAAAAAGTTGCACATTCTTTGTTGAAAACTATTCGATAAGTGGTTGAAATCACTTTATTGTTGTAGTAAATTTGTAAAGTGAGATTGTTATTTCTTATATTATTAACGTTTTTAGCAAACATTTCGATAGCTCAACAGATGCGTATTGGCGTTTATCGTGCCTCTAAAATTCAGCGTTTAGTATTTGCTTACAATGATGGAAGTTATTCAATAGTTGGAGATACAAATGATTTCGGCTCTATCATTCAAAATGAATTCATAGAAGTTTCTTTAGATACAGGAAGTTACGTTAAATTAAAAAAAGGAGCGGTTGAACTTGGCTCATTTAAGAAAATCTCTATTTTTCA
>CALPUT020000212.1 GCA_943326825.2 Chryseobacterium gleum
GATTGGGTTCAAATCCGTTTACTTCCCAATCAATAAATATTTCAGGCAGAATGAACTTTAATCGTGAAGTAAATTCGGATATAGTTGTATTACCTATTCGTTTAGCGAAAGAGTTATTGAATTACGATGAAGATATTACAGCAATTTATGTAGATGTTTCTATAAATGAGTCAAATGATGAAGTTAAGGAGCGTATTATTCAGTTTTTAGGAAAAGATTTCGATGTTAAAACGAATTATGAAAAAAATGAATTAATCTATAAAACGAGTAAAACAGAGAAGATCATTGTATTATTTATTTTGATTTTCATTTTTATATTGGCCGCATTTAATTTAGTAGCTTCATTAACAATGTTATTCATAGAGAAAATGGAGAATGTTAAAACGATGATTAGTTTCGGTGCAAATAAAACGATGATCTTTAAAATTTTCTTTTATGAAGGATTGATGATCTCTTTTAAAGGAATTCTCTTCGGACTTATATTAGGATATGCAATATGTTTTACTCAGATTTATGGTAACTTATTGGTTATGCCTAATTCAGGAGGAGAACCTTTTCCGATGTTCCTTAAGTATACAGATGTAGTGTTAATTTTATTTTTAGTTACATCTTTAAGTATTTTAGCATCATTTTTACCAGTTAAGTATCTGATTAAAAGAAATTTTAATCAGATTGAATTTTAGTTTATAACTATAACATTTTCTCTATTTAAATAAAATAGTTATCTTAACATTCTTCAAAATGTTAGAGAATTAATGGTTTACAGTTTTATTGTTTTTGGAATTATAATACTTCTTTTAGTAATACGAATTTTTTGGTTGGGTATAAAAGAGAAGAAGGATAAAGAAATATATTTAAATAATCAAGAATATTTGAATACCATTATCAATAACACACCTGCTTGTGTAAAGATTATTGATAAAACAGGCTGCTTAATCTCGATCAATAGTGTCGGCTTAAATATTTTAGAAGCAAATTCTTTAGATGAAGTAATAGGTCATAATTTTTTTGGCATAGTTACAGATGAATATCGAGAGCAATTTAAAGAACTCACTAATGAAGTTTGTATAAATGGAAAATCAGTCAATTTAATTTTTGAAATAGTTGGATTAAAAGGTAATAAAAAATGGATGGAAACGAAAGCGGTTCCGTTAAAATATAAAAATGGAAAGACTTTACTCTTAGCATTATCGGAGAATATTACTGAAAGAGTTAGGGTGCAGGACGAATTATCTAAAATTGAAACGTTAAAGAATACGATTCTTTCCAGTATTACAGATGCATTCTTTGCTTTAGATAAAGATTGGAAATTAACTTATTTAAATCAACAAGCAGAAGATTTATTTAATAAAGATAAAGCAAATTTAATTGGGAAAAATTTTTGGGATGATTACCCTGAAATGAACATGAATCATTTTTATAAAAAATACTTATCAGCAATAAAAGACCAAAAGCAAATTGAATTTGAATATTATTATCCAGAATCTAATAAATGGTTAAGGGTTAAAATATATCCATCTAAAGATGGTTTTTCTATCTTTAACACTGATATAACTATTGAGAAAATTGAACAAATTTTCAATGATTTGGAACGTTCAATGTTAGTTGAAAATAGTAAAGGTAAAAAGAGATTAAACGAAATCTTTGATTATGCAATTAGAGTTATTGAATCCGTTTATCCTGGTATTTATTGTTCAATTCATAAAATCAGTGATAATAAAGATAAATTGGTTAATTTTTCAACGCCATCCTTGTCAAAAGAGATTATTGATTTGACTAGTGAATTATCTTTAACTGAAAATTGGCCTAGTACCCAAGCGCTTTTAAAAAACGAGAAAATTATTTTACAAGGAATTCAAATTCAAAATGAATATCCTCAGTTGAAATCTGCTATAAGCAATACTTCAATAGAATCTTGCCTTTCAATACCTTTATTTACTTTAGAAAAAGAACCGCTTGGAGTTTTAACTGTATTTTTTGAGCATTATATTTCTGAAGAATCTTATTATGTAAAGTCACTTAATAAATTACAAGAAATCTTCAGGGGTATTCTTGAAAATAGAAAATATGAAGAAGAGTTAACTCGACTTTCATTAATAGCCAAAAATACAAGTAAAGCGGTATTTATTTCAAATTTAGATCAGGAAATAACATGGGTAAATGATGCTTTTATCGAAATGACAGGTTATAAAAATGATGAAGTTTTGGGCAAACATCCATTTGATCTTTTAAATGGTAATGAGTCTGATCCGGAAACGATAAGATCATTAAAAATTCAAATAAAGAAGAATGATTTAATAACACAAAACATATTAT
The DNA here is from genome assembly GCA_943326825.2 of Chryseobacterium gleum. Taxonomy (GTDB): domain Bacteria; phylum Bacteroidota; class Bacteroidia; order Flavobacteriales_D; family Crocinitomicaceae; genus CAIUKX01. The sequence goes on from CALPUT020000212.1 coordinate 2,317, forward strand.
TCTACAAAAAAAATGGTACAACATATTGGTCAAGAATCACTGGTCAACCAATGTATGATGAAATAGGAATAATCAATCAATATTTTGTTATACAGGAGGATATAACAGTTAGAAAATTAGCAAAATTAGACCTCCAAGATTCTGAAAAACGATATAGAGCTTTATTTCATAGTAACCCACAACCAATGTTTATATATGATAAAGCAACTCTAAAATTTAAAGAGGTAAATGAATCGGCAATAAACATTTACGGTTTCAGTTCAGCTGAATTCAATTCTATGACGATGCTAGACATTTTTGAAGAGTTGGATAAACAGATTTTTATAAAAAATGATGACAAAGTAAATGATAGAAATAATTTGCTTTTAAAATCTGAAATTAAAAATGAAGAATATGTTCACCGGACTAAAAAAGGAAAGTTATTAAATATTGAAATGGTTAGAAACGAAATCGTTTTATCTGGAAAAGAAACAATATTGGTAATTATTAATGACGTAACGAATAAATTAATCATTGAAAAAGAGTTAAGAAGAAGTAACGAAAGGTTTCTAATTGCGTCAAAAGCTGTAAGTGATATTATTTGGGAATGGGATGTTAGAAACAATAAATACATTTGGGGAGATGGAATAAAAGAAGGATTTGGTTATAAAACAGAAGCTGAATTCCCAACCGCTGAAAACTTCAATGAATTTATTCATCCAGATGATGCAGATCTATTTTTCAAAAATTACATTTCCTTAATTAAAAATAAAGATGAAAACTATTGGAGTGCTGAATATCGATTCAAAAAGAAAGATGGAACCTATGCGAACGTATTGGATAAAGCATATGTAATTAGAACAAGTAAAGGTATAGCAGTTAAGATTATTGGCGCGTTAAGAGATGTTACTGAGGAAAAAAACCATGAATCAGAAAAAGCAAAATTAATAGAACAAACTCAGGAATTCGAAAGGAAAAGATTTTCGATGGAATTACATGATGGTTTAGCTCAACAATTGATTGTATTAAACTTATATTTATCTCAATTTGAAGAAGGTGAGGAAGTAGACACAGCACTTTTGAAAAATTGTTTTGATGTAGTAAAGGCAAGTTTAAATCAAACGAGATCAATGTGTTACAATTTAACTCCGCCCGAACTAGAAAATGGATTACTTCTTGCCCTGAAGGCAATGTTTGATCGTTTTAAAACATTGAATGCAATGGATTTTGTTTTTGAATTTCCTGAGTGGTTAACGAATAATGATTTTGAAAACATTGATGTATATAATATCTATCGCATCATTCAAGAATTTGTGAATAATTCAATTAAACACGCACAAGGCAGTAAAATTGAATGTAATATTTTAAAACTGGAATCACATCTTGAAATCAATTTAATTGATAATGGTGTAGGATTTGACCATACATTAATTACAAATGGATTAGGATTAAATAATATAGAAAAACGAGCAAAATTAGCTAATGTTAAATGTTATTTAACTAGTGAAATTAACGAAGGAACACATTTAAAAATTATTATTTAATTGTTGTATGAATTTTAGAATTCGAAATTATAATAAATCTGATAGATCAGCAATTATAACTTTAATAAAGCTGAATACTCCTAAATTTTTCGCTACAATTGAAGAACAAGATTTAACATTTTATTTGGATAATAAAATTGAAAAATACTTTGTTATTGAATTTAATGATAATATAATTGGTAGTGGTGGAATTAATTACCAAGAAATTGATGGATTTCAAATAGGAATTATTAGTTGGGATATAATACATCCTGATTTTCAAGGAAAAAGCTTTGCCGAAAATTGTTAGATTATCGATTAGATATTTTGAAAAAAGAGATCTTCATTAATAAAATAATAGTGAGAACATCTCAACATGTTTACAAATTTTATGAAAATTGTGGTTTTAAATTAAAAGATGTTGTAAATGATTATTGGTCCCTAGGTTTCCATTTATATTTAATGGAATATGAATAATTATATATTATGTTCTAATATTTCTTCACAGATATATTCATTCCCTTTAAGTACTTCTTCGATAGCCTTATTTATCTCAATTAATGGAGAGTTTTTAGTAACATAACCTCTTGCTCCTGCTTCTTTTGCCTTTTTTACATAAACGGGTTCATTATGCATGGTTAGAATAATAATTTTTAAGTCTGGATTCTTTTTTATTAAATTTCGGGTAATTTCTATACCATTTTTTGAATTAGGTAAATTAACATCCATTAATATTAAATCTGGATTTAATTTTTCTATTTCTTGTTCAATAGATTCTGCATCATTTAATAAGTGAATTTCAGAAAATAATTCAGTTTTTTCTAAGATTTTCCTCCAAGCTTGTGCAATAAGCTTGAAATCTTCAACAATAATGGCACGATTTGTATTCATATTACCTAAAAATTAATTGTTTACGATTAATTTTTCAGTTTTTAATATATGATCCTCGTAACTTAATTTTATAAAGTAAGTACCTGAAGAAAGATTATTAATTGATTGTGTTCCTTCTTTACCAGAAACATTTTTATCTAATAATAACTCACCAACGGTGTTAAATACTTCAATACGATCAACATTAATTCCGTTCCAATTTACTACTGTAAATCCAATGGATGGATTTGGAAAAACCGTAGAATTAATTAAATTTATTGAATCTATATTAGAATTATCTGTAATATCAGTTGAAAGGTCAAAAAAGCTTTTACATGTATTCTCTTTATAGTTTTTAGTAATAACAACTGGTAAGAGTCCTACACTGTAACATGTTGGCATTAATTCTGGTATGGATTGATAA
>CALPUT020000213.1 GCA_943326825.2 Chryseobacterium gleum
CTTTTGTTGTAATTAGTCAAATAAGAAATGAAATCGATATTGAATGAGTATTTTAAAGAATTTCCGAGTATTAATAAAATGCTAAAGGTTTTTAACAGTTAGAAACTGCTTCGTAAATTAATTCTACTATTTTAATTTCATTATATAAATGTAAAATTTTAGGGGAATAATTTTGAAGTATTATCTCAATAAAATAAAGGACCTAAAGGTTTTTAACGGTTAAAAACTATTATTTTAAGCAATATTTCCCAAGAACAGATACAAACCACCAACTTTTTTCTTAAATTCAATAGAGATTTAAAATTTATAAACTCATTTTATGTGTAAAAAAACAACTAATAACACCAACCGTACCTGCATCATTTGCGAAACAAATATTTATGGTCGATCTGACAAAGTATTCTGTGGAATTGATTGCAAAAATAAATATCATTCTGAGGTTCGAAAAACCACCAAAACAGTAAGCGCCGAAACAATTAAACTGATCAATAAAAACTGGAAAATACTAACGAATCTAATGACTGATAAAGGAAGTCAATTGACTACAAAAAAACTGACATTGCAACGCTTAGGTTTTAGTTTTGATGTTGCGACAAATGTTCATTCAAAATTTGGGTACATCAATTTAGGTATCTACAATTACACCTATTACATTACAAAAAATGATAAAGTCGTAGTGATGCTTGATAAAGAAGAAACAAATATTACCCCTTTTTTATTCAAGCGATTATTAAAACAATTTCCAATAGAGCAAACTTAAATTATGTACTTTTGATTTAACTTTTGATGAAAATTGAATAAAATGAAAGTATTAGGAATTATTCCCGCAAGATTTGGATCCTCTCGTTTTCCTGGAAAACCGTTAATCGATTTAAACGGTAAAACGATGATTCAACGAGTATATGAAGGAGCCTTAAAGTCTAACAAAATTGAAAAAATAATTGTCGCAACGGATGATCAACGAATAGTAGATGAAATTCATCTATTTGGGGGTAAAGTTATGATGACCTCATTAGATCATTCGACAGGAACAGATAGATGTGGAGAAATCGCTAAGAAATTTCCTGATTACGATGTAGTTATAAATATTCAAGGAGATGAGCCGCTTGTTGATTTTCGTCAATTAGATGCCTTAGTCGAAGCATTTAATGATGAAACTGTTGCGATTGCAACTTTGGGTATTAAAGATGTTTCTTTAGATGATATTCAAAACACAAATAGAATTAAGATAGTTGTAAATCATCAAAATAAAGCACTCTATTTCTCTAGAAGTGCAGTTCCAAATTTCGCAAATGCAAAAGGAAATCCATTAGAAATATATCCATTTTTGAGACATATAGGATTGTATGGTTTTAGAACAAAAACGTTACTTGAAATAATCAATTTAACACCAACGAAACTAGAAACAATTGAATCTTTAGAACAATTGAGATGGTTATATTATGGGTATTCAATTCAAGTGATCGAAACAACAATCGAAACACCGAATATCGACGTTACTGAAGATATTGAAAAAGTTTTGAGATTTCTGTAACTCTATCTGCTTTAAACACGTATGTAATGTGAGATATTGTGAATATTTTCATAACTTTGTGATATGATTTCAGTTGAAGAATTAATTGGTGATTTATTGTTGCGCAACAATTGCGTAATTGTACCTTCTTTTGGTGGGTTTGTTGCTAATCAATCAGCTGCAATTATTGATTACAGAAATGGAATCATTACTCCTCCTCGTAAATCTGTTTTATTTAATCGTCAATTGATTAATAATGATGGTTTATTAATCAAAGAGTTAAGTCTTATAAACAATCTTGAATACACTATTGCTGATAATGCTATCAAAACAATTGTTGAAAATTGGAATACGCAGTTAGCGACAGGTGAAAGAATCGTTTTAGATCGTATTGGTTTTATCTTTTTAGATGCTGAAAAAAACATCTGTTTTGAGCAAGATCGATTTTTTAACTTACTACTTGAATCTTATGGTTTAGGTAAAGTTCATTTTATCGCTGAGGAAGATGTAAAATTAGCTCAACATATTCAACAAGAAAATCCAATTTTAGCATTGGAAGAAAAACCTTTCTTTGCATTAGAATCTTCTAATATTGATGTTGTCGTTAATAATGATGAGCAACCATTTGTTGAAATTCAACATCCTGCTTCTAAAAAGAAATTGGCAATTTGGAAATATGTTGCTGCTGCTGTAATCATTCCAATTGGATTTTATTCATTCTGGATTCCAATGAAAACAAATGTGCTTGAATCTGGAATTCTTTCTATTAAAGATTTTAATCCACTATACAGATCGAACGAAGGGCTTTACAAAAATGAATCTTTAAGTAAATTGCATTCTCCTTTTAAAACCGAAGATTCTCTTGAAAAGTCAATTCAAACAATTCCTGCTGATGTTTCCAATTATGCTTTTAAATTCAATGAAGATATTTATATCAATGTTCGATTAAAAGGTAATTCAGTTTCAATTGAAAAACCAGTTGAGGGAATTCCTGAAGCTTCTACTATTGAAGTTATAAAACCAATAGAGAAAATCAAACCTGTTGTGAAATTGACAAAGAAAAGTTTTGATTTGGTAGTTGGTGTTTTTAGTTCTGAGACAAATGCAACTAATCTAATAAACAGCTTAAAATCGAAAGGGTTTAATGCTAAAATCGTTGATAAAAACGGTGAATTATTCAGAGTGAGCGCTGGAACAACTTCAACAAATGAAGAAATCTTAAAAGTAAAAGTAAAAGCTTTATCTGCTGGTGTTGAAGGATGGATTTTAAAAAAATAAAATTAATTTAATTTAAGGATTACATAACATTAAAAACACATAGTATTATTTTCTTTGCAGAGTAAATAAGCGAGTAAAAAACCATGAAAAAATTCAAAAATCTATTTTTTTACATTGTCATCATAGGCACATTTTCATTTTTAATGAAATGGATTATTGAAAATGGAAAATACCTAGAATTAGGGAAAAAAATTATCCCCCCAACTTCTAAAAATAGTCAATGGGGAGAGTTTATTGCTTCGATGAAACACAATATCGAACATCCTCTAGCCATTTTATTAGCTCAAATTATTACAATTCTTATCGTTGCCAAAATATTCGGATGGATATTTAAAAAAATTGGCCAACCTTCTGTTATTGGTGAAATTATTGCTGGTATTGTTTTAGGTCCTTCTCTAATTGGTGCTTATTTCCCAGAATATTCAGCAGCTTTATTTCCGAAAGAGTCATTACCTAATCTTCAATTTTTAAGTCAAATAGGTTTAATTCTTTTCATGTTTATCGTTGGGATGGAATTAGATTTAAAAGTATTAAAAAACAAAGCAAATGATGCAGTTGTTATAAGTCATGCAAGTATTGTTTTTCCGTTCACATTAGGTTTAGGTTTTGCCTATATTATTTATAACAACTTTGCTCCAAAAGGAGTTCAATTTTTATCATTTGGGTTATTTCTCGGAATAGCAATGAGTATTACTGCTTTCCCTGTATTAGCAAGAATTGTCCAAGAACGTAATTTACATAAAACTAAAATTGGTACGGTAGTTATTACCTGTGCTGCGGCTGATGATATTACAGCATGGTGTATATTGGCAGCAGTAATAGCTTATGTTAAAGCTGGATCTTTTATCAGTGCTCTTTACATTATTGCATTGGCTGCTTTGTACGTCCTCGTAATGATTAAATTAGTAAAACCGTTTTTAAAGCAAATTGGTGATATACACGCATCAAAAGAAAACTTAAGTAAACCTGTTGTAGCTATCTTCTTTTTGACTTTAATACTTTCTGCTTACGCAACAGAAATCATTGGTATTCATGCTCTATTTGGAGCTTTTCTAGCGGGTGTAATTATGCCTGACAATATGAAGTTTAGAAATCTATTCATTGAAAAGATAGAAGATATTTCACTCGTTTTATTACTCCCTCTTTTCTTTGTATTTACAGGTTTAAGAACTCAAATCGGTCTACTAGATTCAGCATATTTATGGCAAACCTGTGGATTAATTATTCTAGTAGCAGTTGTTGGTAAATTTGTTGGAAGTGCATTAGCTGCAAAATTTGTAGGGCAATCATGGAAGGACAGTTTAATGATTGGGGCATTAATGAATACTAGAGGTCTTATGGAACTTGTTGTATTGAATATTGGTTATGATCTAGGAGTTTTAACACCCAAAGTTTTTGCAATGATGGTCATTATGGCTTTAGTGACAACATTTATGACTGGTCCAGCATTAGATTTAATTAATTATATCTTCAAAAATCATAAAGATGAAAGTATAATCCGAATTCCAAAATCAAGTAAATTTAATATTCTTTTATCTTTTGGTAATTCTGAAAAAAGTAGACCTTTATTAAGATTAAGTAACAGTTTTGTTAAAAAAATGGATAAAAATGCATCTATAACAGCAATGCATCTTTCTTTAAGTGATCAGTTAAATCAATACAACCTAGAGGAATATCAAACAGAGACATTTGCTCCAATTGTTGAGGAGTCAAAAGAACTAAAGCAAAAAATAACAACTTTTTTCAAAGCGTCTGTAGATATTGAAAATGATATAGTTGATGTAGCGAATAAAGGTTCATTTGATTTATTAATCGTTGGTTATGGTAACTCTATTTACGATGGAACTTTTTTAGGAAAATTATTTGGTTTCACAACTAAAATCATTAATCCTGATCGAATAATAGACAAAGTAACAGGTAAAGAAAAATTATTTGAAAGCAATCCTTTTGATGAACGAATTCGTTTTATCATCTCTAAAACTGAAATCCCTGTTGGAATTTTAGTGGAACGTGAATTAGGCGAGATTAAGAAAGTATTTATACCTATTGAAGATGAAAATGATGACTTTATTTTTGATTATACTGAAAAATTAATTGAGAATTCAGATGCTGAAATAGTTGTATGGCAAAATGAAGAATCTAATTCTAGTTTTCAATTAATTAAAGAAAATATTATTTCTATAAACGAAAAATATCCAAATCAAATTCATGCAACTAAGAATAAATCAATTGATAAAAAATTCTTAAATGATTTTGATTTAATTTTAATCAGTGTTGAAACTTGGAAGAGAATCAATGAAAGTGATGATA
>CALPUT020000214.1 GCA_943326825.2 Chryseobacterium gleum
ATTGGACTTATACAAGCCATCAAACTATTGATGCAAAAAATTAAATCTGAATTAAGAGAAAACTATAAATTTTACAGCCAAGAATTACTGAATCATTTATTCAAACAACCTTACACAAAAATTGATTTTTTAATGACTGAATTGGATATTAGTCGAGTAACAGCAGCAGCCTACCTAAATGTACTAACGGAAAATAAGTTATTAGTAAAACATAAAATCGGCAAATCTAATTACTACATCAACTGGCAATTGATGGAAATATTAGGAAAAATATAATTACAAAATATTTCAAGAGCCGAGCAGTTTTTGTTCTGCTTTTTTGTTTAATATAAAAATTAGAACTCTTCTCTCTCAGTTCAAAGAGTTCTAATTAATTTATGATACTTATTGTTTAACTAATTTAACATTGTTGTTAAATATTCTAATGTAATAAGTTCCTGAAGATAGTTTAGATAAGTTTATCTCTGTTTTAGAATCAGTCAATGTACCTGACATCAATGATCTTCCACTTATATCAAACAAAATATAATCTGTATTGATTGGTTCTTTATTGAAATCAATAGTTATAATTTCAGTTGTGGGATTTGGATAAATAGAAAAAATCTGATTAGTGTATTCCTTTAAGCCATTTGTATTATTTATTATTAAATTTAGTGTTATAGTGCTATCACAACCATTTGCATTTGGAATTATTTGCGTGTATATACCAGACTGTGTATATGTTTGACCGTTAAGTGTATATGTACCAGTAGCTGTGTGAGTTAATTGAGATGAACTGTTTGCGTTTACAGTAACGGATACTGTATCTGAATCTTGACAACCATTTGCATCAGTGCCAACAACAATATACGTGTTTGAATTTGATGGCGTGAAAGCAATATTATTTACAACATTGTTGTTCCAAGAATAAGTTGCACCACCACTGGCATTTAAAGTGACGGCTTGACCTTGACAGGTTGTTTGGTCAATTCCTGCAAGCACATTCGGTAATGGGTTGACTGTGATTTGAATACTATCTGAGTTTAGACAACCAGTTGTAGTATTCGTTCCAATAACGGTATAGGAATTCGTTCCAATCGGAGGGACAAAACTAACGCCATTAGCAATACCATTATTCCATGAATATGAGTCTGCTCCAACTGCATTCAATGTAATACTTTCCCCAATACATAGTGATGTTACAGATGAATTGATGTTAATATCAGGACCACTTGTAATAGAAATAATTGCTGTGTCACTGCATCCAGTAGCATTAATTGTTCCGGTTACTGTATATGTTGTTGTTCCAATTGGTGGAATAAAACTCGCACCATCAGTCACACCACCAGACCAAATGTAGGTATTAGCTCCACCTCCCGTAAGTGTTATACTAGATCCTGCGCAAATTGAATTTGTTGATGAAGAATTTGCTGTTACGTTTGGAATTACTCCAGAAACTAAATTTCTGAAAAAAGATATAGTGTTGGAATTTGCATTTACAACAGAAATATCAAGTTTTCCGTCACCATCAAAATCTGTAATTGCACATCCTCTAGGTTGCGTACCTGTTGAATAATCAACTTTCGGTGCAAAATTAACAGAACCTGAGATGCTAGTATTTTTTAACACAGAAATACTGTTTCCTCCAAAATTTACAACTGTAGCATCTATTTTGCTATCACCATCTATATCTGCAATTGAAACACTGTATGGTTGTATTCCTGCAGCTATATCAACTTTTGGTGCGAAAGAAATTATTCCTATATTACTTAGATTTCTTAATATGCTTAGAGTGTTGGAACCATAGTTTGTTATCGCAACATCAAGTTTCCCATCTTGATCAATGTCACCTATTGTTATACCACGTGGTTGTGTACTGGTAGTAAAATCAACTTTTGGCGCGAAAGAAATTGTTCCAGAAACGCAAGTGTTCCTATATATTGATACAGAGTTAGAATTATGGTTTGCAACTGCAATATCTACCTTACCATCTCCATCAATATCACCTGATGATAGAACATACGGTACAGTTCCAGTTGTAAAATCAACTTTTGGTGCGAAAGAAATTATTCCCAACGCACCATTATTTCTTAATATCGATATTGAAGTAGAAGCACCATTGGCTGTAGCAATATCCGTCTTACCATCTCCATCAAAATCATTTGATATTATACTACTTGGACCACTATTTGATGCAAAATCAACTTTAGGAGAAAAACTAATTGTTCCAGTAGTACAAGTGTTCATAAAAATGGAAACAGTTGCAGAATTATAGTTTGCAACAGCCAAGTCTAGCTTTCCATCTCCATTATAATCAGTAATTGAAACGCTGTATGGTTGAGAGCCTGTAATAAAATCAACTTTAGGAGCATAAGAAATTGTTCCACTAACACCGATATTTCTGTAAACTGAAACAGTTGCACTCCCAACATTTACAACAGCTAAATCTGGTTTTCCGTCGTTATCTAAATCACCCGTTGCAACTGAAAAAGGTGTTGTTCCTGTTGCAAAATCAACTTTTGGAGTAAGTGATGATTGATTGATTACTCCCCCACATGGAAAGGTTACATTAAATGACTTAGAAGTAAAGGCTGTTAAACCAGTTGACAATTTGGTAACAGAAATAGGTTGATAGCTCGCGCCAAACGGGACAGAAACATTGAGAGATGTTGTGCTTCCAGAAGTCACTGTTGCTTTTGTTGCACCGAAGAAAATAATATTGTTTGAAGGCGTTGAATCAAAATTAGTTCCTGTTATTGTGACAGAAGTCCCTATAGGGCCTGACATTGGCGAGAATGACGTAATAGTTGTAGCTGGACAAACTTGCATATTTCTAACTACTCTAAATGCAGCAGATGTACCATCAATATTATTTGTTGTATAACTTATAATTGCTAAATCTGCTTTTCCATCACAATCGAAATCATTAATTGAAACGTCGCGAGGATTGCTAGCTTGATTATTTAAACCAATTGACTGAAATGAAATTGATCCAGGACTACTTGTGTTTCTTTGTACATAAATACAATTGAAACCAGTTCCTATAGCAGGATAAACTGTTGCAATATCTGGCTTATTGTCTCCATCTATATCGCCTATTGAACCAAACCCACATGTCGTTGTAAAATCTATTTCTGGATCAAATGAGATTGTAGCTGAAGTACTGTTATTTCTTAATATAGTGAGAGTGTTGCCACAAAAAGCAGCAATATCTGACTTGCTGTCGCCATCTAAGTCTCCTATTAAAATATCTTGTGAACTTTGTGCTATGGTAAAATCCAACATTGGCGCAAAGGTAAGTGCCCCGCTAGTAGTAATATTTTTAAAAACAGATACTGTGTTTGTATTTGAATATGATACGGCAAGATCTTGTTTGCCATCATCATTAAAATCTCCTGTTCTTAAGCAAGAAGGCTGTGAACCAGTTGAAAAGTCTACTTTTGGGGCAAATGAAATTGTCCCCATGTTACCCGTATTGCTAAAGATTGAAATAGTGTTCGATCCATTATTTGTAACACCTAAATCGGGTCTACCATCACCATTATAATCTCCTGTTGATATATTCATGGGGCCATTTCCTGTAACAAGACAATATGGTGAATCAAAAGAAATTGATCCTAAGGCACTTGTATTTCGAAATACTAAAACAGTGTTGGGTCCAGGATCTGGAGTTACACTTCCGGTTCCGCTTACATTTAATACAACGGCAAGATCGAGCTTACCGTCCCGATCAAAATCCCCAATTGTAGCAGCTGCAGGACTTGATACACCTGACCATGGGCCTGGTGAGTAGGCAAACGAAACTACGCCAATTGTACTTGTGTTCCTGTGTACCCCTAATAGACCATTCGTTATATTAACAACATCAGTTTTACCATCCCCATCTAAATCCCCAGTAACTATTCCAAGAGGAGCTCCACCAGAGGGGCCAATAGATCCATAACCACCAAAAAAAGAATTAGTATTTGAGAGGCTTATACTGCCTCCGCAAGGGAAAGTTACATTAAATGGCTGAGTACTAAATGTTGTTAATCCAGTTGTCAAATTGGTGACGGAAATAGGTTGATAGCTTGCTCCTACCGGCACAGAAACAGTGAGGGACGTTGTATTTGCTGAAGTAACTGTTGCTTTTGTTGCACCGAAGAAAACAATATTGTTAGCTAATGTGGTATTGAAATTAGCACCGCTTATAATTACTGTTGTGCCAACTTGACCAGATGATGGGGAAAACGAAGAAATTATTGGCTGTGCGAATTCAATATTTTGCAGTCCAAAAATAAAAAAAAATAAAAAAGCAAATTTTTTCATAATATAAAATTTAAACGATCCCCCAAATTTTTCTCAATCTTGATGCAGTCAAGTTAGATGGGATATTTTGGTTAGACATTAAAACTGTTCCATTTACACCATTTGGCAAAGTAATAGCTTCATTAAACATAGCCACTTCAGCGATTTCAAATCCTGCGTTTACCAAAGATTGAATGTATTCCGAAGCAACTGGTAAATTGAATTTCGTTCTAATTGAACGCAAAGGCAAAATAACTGCAGCTTCGTTTTCATCCAAATTGTTTAAATAATCAATTAATTGATGAGGAGTCATTCCATTTCGGTAGCGGGAAATTGATAATTCATTTGGCGATGTAACCATTACATGAGTGCTTACTGGTTTAGAAACTTTTTCAAATTGTATTTGAAATGTTTTTGTGTCCCTAATTCCAATCAAAGCTCTTACAACGGATGATTTTCTTATGTCAGGGGACCCAGTGATGATATAAATTTTCTTTTTCATTTCAAGAAGTATTTTACTAATATAAGTTGAAACGTGTAAAATTATTGCCTTTTTTTAGGTTTAATTGTCCTTAATTAAATTATTTTGCTACTTTTGAGGATAAAAACAAATTATGAAAGAAGTAATCGAAAATATTAGAAAATTCCGTGAGTTGAAGAATATCACACGTGAAGAATTATCAGATAAACTTCAAATGAGCTTATCTGGTTATAGTAAACTTGAAAGAGGAGAAGTAGAATTAACAGTCTCAAAAATGTACCGAATAGCTGAAATATTAGAGGTTTCGGTTTCTCAAATATTAAATTTTGATGCATCCCAAATATTTAATGTGCG
>CALPUT020000215.1 GCA_943326825.2 Chryseobacterium gleum
AATTCTCCGTAAAATGGACGTTCAGCGTGAACAGCATAAAATTCTTTAGCTTGCTCTACACTTAATTTAGTGTATTTTAAAGCTTTAATATCAAATCCAGCACCGATAATCATATCGATAATTTTACCCATGTAACCGTTCTCGATTGCATCAGGTTTCAACATTGTAAATGTTCTGTTAGTTGCCATTTTGTGTTTTTTTCAAAAATTTTGTCAAAGATAGTTTTTTTAATTAATAGTTGAAGTTTCAAAAAATGATTTTAAAAGAATTATAAATTATTAAACTTTTAAAATCATTTTAAGTTCATTTAATATTAAAGCAGTTGCTCCCCAGATTTTCTTGTTTTCTATCTCAAAGCAAGGAATATTTTTTTGAATAATGTTATTTGGTAGCAAAACATCCATTTTGGATTGATTTTCATCATTTAACAGATGGTCAATTTTGTAATGTATGACTTGTTCAACTTCTCTTTCACTTGCATTTAATTCAGGTAAAAAATCTACATAAAAAACAAAAGGGTAAACAATGAAATTACTGACTGGTATGAACACTTTGGTCATTTCTTTAATTAATAAACCTGATTCTACAGGAAGGCCAATTTCTTCAAAGCTCTCTCGTCTAGCAGTAAATTCTAAGTGTATATCAGTTTCTTCTTTCTTTCCTCCAGGAAATGCAATTTGTCCACTGTGAGTTCCATCATACACTGGACGTTGGATAAGTATAGAATTAATAGTATCATCTTTTGGATATAATATAACAGATACGGCACTTTCTCTAGGTGATTTTGCGTTTTTTAAAGCAAAACTAGATAGAGGTCGATTTATTGGAGCCATTTCAAAATGTGCTCTTTCACCAGGAAGTTCAGATTCAAATTTTCTCAATAAGTCATCAATTAAATTTTGACTCATGTGATTATTTTTTAATAGATGAAATGATTTTCATGAAATCATCATACAAATAGCCCATATTTTCTCTGTTACCTATCATTTGAAATACATAATATCGATTTTTAATTTCAACTGTTGCCATAAAATAGGAAGAGAAATTACCATTATTATGAGTATCACCTTCAATTGATTGAAATACTCCATTTATTCCTTTTGGTTTAGTTAGTTTTTTTTTGATTGAAGGCCAACTATTCGTAATTGATTTTTTTCTAATTTGAAGATAATTATCGTGAACAGCATTTAATAGATCAATTTCAGAATTAAAAGCACGTTTAAAATTTTCAGCTTCATATTTATTGAAACATTCCACTGAAAAATTTAAATACAATTCTTCAATATTTTTTGATAGAGCATTTTTTTTAATTACATATGATTGATCATAAACCGACTTAAATTGTTCGGGAATTTGAAATTTTAAGCCATAATAAGAAGCGTTAATATATTCCGGAAAATCCATCTGATTTTCAGTTAATACTTTTTGAGCAGATTTCCCCTGTTCACTTTTACAAGCTGAAATTAATAAGCCAAAAAGAATAATTGATAAACTAACTATTTTCATTTAAGTAATTTAGTTTTTGTAAATATATTGAAAAAGTAAATACAAAAAAAAGAGAGTCATTTCTGACTCTCAATAATGATGAACTTATAATTAATTCAATGATATTTCATAAGGGATCCTCATTTGAATTCCTGTGTATTTTTCTAAACTTTTGATTTTTTGATAGTATTCTAAAAATTCTTCAGGAATTTTAGTTGAGGTTTTTATTGAAGCTTTATTTTCAGAATCTTCAATCATTTCTAATAAATCTGCCAGTTTATCTTCTTTAACATTTGGGAAATATAATATTTTGGAATCTTTAATACCTGCTTTTTTAGCGGCAAATTTTATTGCATCTTCGATTCCTCCTAATTGATCAACCAAACCAATTTTTTGGGCATCACGCCCTGTCCAAACTCGCCCTCTTGCAATTTTATTTACTTGCTGAGTTGTCATACCTCTTCCTTCAGCAACACGATTTAGAAAATCAAAATAAATGTCATCAACTTCATTTTGAATTATTGCAAATTCTTCTGGAGTTAATTTTCTATTTAAAGATAGAATTGCATGTGAATTTGTTGAAGCTCTATCGAAAGTTAAACCTAATTTATTTTCAAGCATCTTGCCAGTATATGGAATCATTCCAAAAACACCGATTGAACCTGTAATGGAAGTAGGTTCAGCAAAAATTGTAGTTGCTGGTGCCGCTATGTAATAACCTCCTGAAGCAGCGACGTCTCCCATAGAAACAATTACTTTTTTTACTTTATTCGTTAATTTAACTTCACGCCAAATTTCATCACTTGCTAATGCACTTCCACCTGGACTGTTAATTCTAAAAACAACAGTTTTGATAGATTTCATTTTTCGAACTTCTCTAAATAATTCACAAATGTTTTCAGATGTTAATCCATCTCCACTAGTTGAAACATCTCCTTCTGCTAAAATAACGGCAATATTAGGATCTTCAGATTTAACTAAAATCTGTTCTTGGTAAAATTTCTTTTTGGCATATTTTTCAAAACTTAGAAAGTTAATTTCTTTGTCTTTTTCCAATTGAATTTTTTTACTAATCAAATCTAAAACTTCATCTCTATATTTTGTTGCATCAATTAGTTTATATTTTACAGCATCCTTCGCTCTTCGGATTAATGCATTTTCAGCAATTTCATTTAATTTTTCAACCGATACTTTTCTGTCTTTTGAAATATCTAATCGAATATCAGCCCAAATACTTGTTAAATAGCGCTGGATTTGTAATCTCGATGAATCACTCATATTCTCTCTAAAAAAAGGTTCAACAGCACTTTTGAAATCATTATTTTTACCTCTTACGACTTGAATTTCTACCTCCAATTTATCTAACGTATTTTTAAAAAACATTAACTCTGAGCCTAAACCCATGAATTCTAAAGTTGAAGTGGGAAAAGCATAATTCGTATTGGCTGCTGAAGAGATATAATATTCTTTTTGGGTAATCACTTCACCTGAATTGTATGCAATAGCAAATTTACCACTTCTTTCAAATTCATTAATAGCTTCTCTTATTTCTTTAGCGGTTGAAAAACCACATTTTAAATCTGTTATTTCTATGAAGATTCCTTTAATATTTTGATCTTTCTCTGCTTCCTTAAAAGCGTTCAATATTGCAGATAATCCAATTTTACTTTCAATACTAAATGATCCTTTGTCGAATTTCGTACTTCCATTTTCTCCAATTTGACCATCTAAAGTCAAGTGAAGAACTGTTTTGTTATCGATATTTAACTGTTTTGTTTCAAGGTTTGAAAAACCAGAAATAAGGCCACTTACGATTAAAATAAAAATAAGTGTACCTAGAATCGAGACTATCAAAGCCGCAACTAAGCTAGGCCAAAATATTTTTCCAAATTTAATTTTGTTTTCAGACATGTATATTATTTTTTTATAAAATTAAAAAGAAGATTTTTTAGAAATTAAACATAATTTATGGATGGTAAATGAAATGGTTTAAATGACCAAATAGGTTGATAAGTGATTTTGAATTTATCTATGAATTTTATCACTTCATGTCTTTATTATTAAAATTAGTCTTTTTGCTAATTGTAGTTTAATTAATATTTAATATATTGTACTCATTACGCTGTAAAACTATTAGAACTATGAAACAAATTGTTGCGATTTTATCGTTGCTGCTATTCTCCATGGCATTTGGGCAACTAAAATATTCAAGAGCAAAAATTCTTACAAATTATGAAGGACTAAATTTATTATCAAATCTTGGAATTCCAGTAGACCATGGTATTCATAAAGAAAATACATTTTTAATCAGTGATTTTTCTTCAGATCAAATTCAAATAGCTCGTGATAATGGATTTATTGTGGAAATATTAATTGATGATGTACAAAAATATTATGTTGAGCAAAATCTGGTTAGAAGTTCTCAAATTGATAAAAATATTGGTTGTTCAACTTCCGGAGTAAGCGGTACAGGTTCATTCAATCCTATTACACCTAGTAATTTTAATTTAGGTTCGATGGGAGGATTTTTGACATATCAAGAGTTTTTAAATGAATTAGATGCTATGGCTAATCAATATCCAAATTTAATTTCCGCTAAATCAGATATAAGTAATTTTTTGACAGTGGAAAACCGTCCAATTTATTGGGTACGTATTTCTGATAATCCAACAACTGATGAGACAAATGAGCCCGAAGTTTTATATTCATCTGTTCATCATGCCAGAGAACCAAATGCAATGTCTGAAGTGATTTTTTATATGTGGTATTTATTAGAGAATTATGCTTCAAATTCAGAAATTAAATATTTAGTAGATAATACGGAAATGTATTTTGTTCCTTGTGTTAATCCTGATGGTTATGTTTATAATCAAACGACAAATTCTAATGGAGGAGGTATGCACAGAAAAAATAGACGAAATGTTGGTACATCAAATAAAGGTGTCGATTTAAATAGAAATTATTCATATGGCTGGGGTACTACAGGTATAAGCACAAATGTAAATGATGATACCTATCCAGGAACAGGAGCGTTTTCAGAGGTAGAAACCCAAGCAATGAAATGGTTTTGTGAAAACAGAGATTTCATTTACGCTTCAAATGCTCATACTTATTCGAATGATTTATTACATCCTATAGGAACAACTTCTAATGAATTTGCCGTAGATCATAATTATTTTGAAGCCTATACTGAACATATGTCTAAATATAATGGATATACTTTTATGAAAAGCTCTTCATTGTATCCTGCTTCTGGTGATTCAGATGATTATATGTATAAAGTTGATTTAAATGTTAAACCACAGATTTTTGCTATTACTCCTGAGGTAGGAAGTTCTAATGATGGTTTTTGGCCTCCATCTTCAAATATAATAAGTAATTGTAAAGACATGATGTTTCCTAATTTAGTTCAGGCTCATTTATCACATAAATATTTAATAGTAAAAGATTTGGATGCTTCAATTATTGAAACACAAACAGGTATGTTTAGTCATTCAGCTTTCCGTTTGGGGCAGGAAAATGGATCTGTGATTGTTTCTATTGATCCTATTCAAGGGATTCAATCTGTAGGGCCTTCTGTTACTTATACATTATCTATTATGCAAAC
>CALPUT020000216.1 GCA_943326825.2 Chryseobacterium gleum
ATTTTAGAATGATTACCTTTGAATATTAAATCAAAAATTCATGTCTTTTTCGTCTTTAGGATTATCAGAAGCGTTATTATCTGCGTTAGTTCAACAAAATTATTCAGCACCTTATCCAATTCAAAAGGAAGCAATTCCAGCAATTTTGGATGGGAAAGACATTCTTGGTATTGCTCAAACTGGTTCTGGTAAAACAGCAAGTTTTGCTTTGCCTATTCTTGAGTTATTCCAACAACCAATGAAGGTGAAGAATCGCCACATTAGTGCTTTGATTCTTGTACCAACTCGAGAACTTGCCATTCAGGTAAATGATGTTTTTAAAGCATTAGGAAGTAATCTTCCAAAACGAATTAAGACGATGGCTGTTTATGGCGGTGTTTCAATTAACCCTCAGATGATTGGAATGCAGGGAGTTGATGTTTTAGTAGCAACTCCTGGCCGTTTATTAGATTTAATTTCTCATAAAGCTCTTTCATTAGCTGAAGTAAAGACTTTGGTGATTGATGAAGCTGATAAAATGTTGAATTTAGGTTTTGAGGAGGAAATGAAAGAAATTTTCAAATTACTTCCGATTAAACGTCAAAACTTATTGTTTTCGGCAACATTAAGCGAAAAGATAGAGGATATTAATAACATACTTTTAACCGATCCTGTTGTCATAAAGATCGAAGCTACAGAAGAGAATCTTGATTTAATAAAACAATTAGCCTATACAGTTTCAGAGGAGAGGAAAGGTCCACTTTTACGATATCTGATTAAAGAAAATAAAATGATGCAAGTGTTAGTTTTCACTTCTTCAACACATAAAGCGGATAGTGTGGTTGTGAAACTAAAACACAATGGAATCAATGCAAAAGCTATTCATAGTAAGAAGAGTCAAGAAGCTAGAAATCTTGCACTTTCACAATTCAAGGAAGGAAAATTACGCGTTTTGGTAGCAACGGATTTGATTGCTCGTGGAATTGATATTCAATTTTTACCTTATGTAATAAATTATGAATTGCCTCGATCACCAAAAGATTACGTTCACAGAATTGGTAGAACGGGAAGGGCAGAAGCAACAGGTGAAGCATTTTCATTAATTTCTCCTGATGAAGAACACCATTTCAAAGTGATTCAAAAGAAAATGAAAAAGCAAGTCGAAATTTTAGATGGAAACGCAATTGATTTGCATGGCTTTTAATTTTTTCTTCCCCCTTTGGAGGGGGACTGAGGGGGAGGAAAATTCCCAATCATATCAAAATGATTAAAATCTGTCTAAAATTTTATCAGCTAACACATTACTCAATTTAAAATAGCTTTCATTTGTCCAGCCGCCAATGTGTGGAGTTAGAATGACGTTATCTGCATTCAATAGGTATTGAAAAGGTGCGGGTAAATCTTGCTCGAAAAATGATTCGAAACTTGTTTTTTCGTATTCTAAAACATCCAATCCAGCTCCTAAAACTTTTCCTGATTTCATAGCTTCTACTAAGGCTTCAGCATTCACAATTTTCCCTCGTGATAGATTTAATAAGAAAATAGGTTTTTCCACTTTATCGAAAAAAGCTTTGTCTGCGTAATAAATTGTTTCGGCATTTTGAGGCACATGAAAACTGATTACATCGGCTTGATCTAAAATAGCATCTAACGTGCATTCTTTTACGAAATCACTTCCAAAACTGTCTTTGTATTTATCGTAAGCAATTACATTTACGTCAAATCCTCTTAATTTTTTTGCAAATGCTTTACCGTTATTTCCATAACCAATAATTCCAACCGTTTTACCATCTAATTCAATTCCTCGATTTCCTTCTCGATCCCAAATACCTTTTAGAATCTCATTGTTCGATTTTTTGAAATTATTCATTAATGACAAAAGCATCCCTAAAGCATGTTCAGCAACCGCATTTCGATTTCCTTCCGGTGAATTGAAAAGTGTAATATTTCGACTTTCACAATAAGGAATGTCAATATTTTCCATTCCAGCACCTGAACGAGCAATAAATTTTAAATTCGGAGCAAATTTTAAAAAAGAGTCATTCATCGGAAAACGGGAACGAATAACAATTCCATCAACTTTATTAGCTAATTCTTGGCAAGTTTCAAGGGATAATTCTTCAGCATGAATACAATTATGCCCAGCTTTTTCAAGACGTTCAGCTAAAATTGGGTGAACCTCGTCTAAAAATAAAATTTCCATGATGAATGTTTAAATGTGATAAAGAAGCATTCCTACAGTGAAGTAGATAAAAAGACCTAATACATCGTTCAAAGTAGTAACGAAGGGTCCGGTTGCTAATGCAGGATCGATTTTGTATTTCGCTAAAACCAATGGTATCAACGTTCCGAAAATTGCTGCAAAGAATATCGTCACAAATAATGAAATACTAACTACAAATCCTAAAGTTGAATTTCCTAATATAAATGTTGCAATTCCGTAAATGATAATAGCTAAAAATGAACCATTTAATAATCCTACCAACCCTTCTCTCGCTAATTTTTGAAAGATATTATTGAACTGAATATTTCCTTTCGCCAATGATTGTACAACGATTGCAGAAGATTGAACTCCTACATTTCCTCCCATGGCTGTAATCAAAGGAATAAAAGAAGCTAATAATGGTACTTTACTAATTCCAACAGAAAAACCAGAAATTACTTGAGCGCCAAGAACTCCTCCAAACATTCCGATTAATAACCATGGAAGACGAGCACGCATTGCACGCCAAACAGTCGCATTTTCCTCAATTTTTTCAGAGATACCTGAAGCCATTTGGAAATCTTTGTCCGCTTCTTCTTTTATGATATCTACAACGTCATCAATTGTGATACGACCAACTAGTTTATTTTGTAAATCAACAACAGGAACGGTAACCAAGTCATATTTATCCATCACTTGCGCTACTTTTTCACTAGAATCGCTTGTTTTTACGGAAATAATATTTTTACTTTGGAATAAATCTCTGATTAAGGTTTTAGTATCTGCGAATAACAATCTTTTAAGAGAAAGTATTCCGACTAATTTATTGATATCATCTACAACGTAGATTGTATAAACATTTTCGACATTTTCAGCTTGTCTTCTTAATTCGACTAAACATCTGTTTACAGGCCAATCCACTCGAACTTGAATAAACTCTTTCTGCATCAAACCACCGGCCGTATCTTCGTCGTAATTTAATAATTCAACGATATCTTCTGCAGCTTCATCATCATCCATTTGGGAGATAACTTCCTGAATTTTATCATCGGAAAGTTCTCCTAAGATATCTGCAGCATCATCTGAATCTAGATTTTCAAGCTGGTCGGCAATTTCTTTTGTAGATAAGGATGCTAAGAATCGATCACGAACATCTTCATCAAGATTCATTAATACATCGGCCTGCTGATCTTCGGTAAATTGAAAATAAACATAGCGCGCTTCATCATTCGTTAATTGATCTAATAAATCGGCGATATCAGCAAAGTGCAAATCGTGTATATGCTCAATAATCCATGAGTTGTTTTGATCAACTATGGCCTGACGAAATTCTTCTAAAAATTCTTTCGTGAGCTCGAAACGCATGACAATTTTGTTTTTGCAAAGATAGCTTTTTGCTTTGAAGAAAGAAACCTTTTATAAAAACTTAGCAATTTGGAAATATTGGGAGTTATTAATTATTTATGGAAATTAAATTTTTTACTTATTTTTTCACACTAAAAACAACATCAACACGTCTATTTTGTTGGCGTTCTTCTTCTGTATATTCAGGGGATACAACAGGAAGTGAATTGCTATAACCTTTGAAATCTAAACGACTTGGTTCAATTCCACCTTTAATTAAAATATCGTAAACTGCACTAGCTCTTTGAACAGATAAAGTCATATCATCATGACAGCAAACATGTCCACGTATCAATGCAGATACACTTTTATTTCCTGCTAAAAATTTATATAAGGCATTGATTTCATCTTCTGAACCAGGAATCAAATTAGCAGTTCCTCCATAGAATTTCACATCCAAAACGATTGGTGTTTCGGAAGTAAAATTTTCTCTAAATTTGGCTAAATTGACATTTTCACTTTTTTCTAGATAAGCTGGTTCTTGGTCAATTTGTTTAGGTTTTTCATTAAAATAATAAGTGATTTCAACTTTTCTTAGTTTTGCCAATTCATTCGTTTTTAAATCAATTGATGATGGATATAGTTCTCCAAATGAATTGGTTGATTCTACATTAACTCCTTTTGATTTCACGAGTTTCAGTAAAGTATTTAATCTATTTAATGATAATTTTTCATTTGAAATGATACTTCCAATTGTATCAGTATATGAACTTATGTTTTGGATTTTAAAATCTGGATTTTTACATTTTTGGAGAAAATCATTTAATCTTTTTAATTCGTTTTTTTGGAGTTTGAAGGAATTCGTTTCAAAGTAAACAGTATATATTTCCTTGTTTTGAGAAAAAACAAAATTTTGAAATAAACTGATTGAAATAAGTAAGATTAGAAATTTCATATGATTCATTTATATTGATGTAAATATAACGATTACGGAAAGTTTAGTTACAAAAAAAGGTGTCTGAGAAAAATCAAAGACACCTTTTGGTATAAAATTTATGTCAAGTTCTAGCCAGAACACATTTCACATGCATCAGGATTGTCTAATGAACATGCTATAGCAGCTTGTTGTTCTTCAACATCAGCAGCGATTGTGTTTTGAACCATTGATTTATCAACTGTAAATTTAATTGCATCAGTTGCAGCTTTTGTACGTAAGTAATACATACCTGTTTTCAATCCTTTTTCCCATCCGTAGAAATGCATTGAAGTTAATTTTCCAAAGTTTGCATTTTCCATGAATATGTTTAATGATTGAGATTGGCAAATATATGCACCTCTATCAGCTGCTTGATCAATCACTGCTTTTTGAGAAATTTCCCATGCAGTTTTGTACAAGTCTTTTAAGTTTTGAGGAATGTCAGAAATGTTTTGGATAGATCCACTTGTCGACATAATTGTTTGACGCATTTCTTTAGTCCATAAACCTTCTTTCACTAAATCTTTTAATAAGTGTTTGTTTACTACGATAAATTCACCTGATAATACACGACGTGTATAAAC
>CALPUT020000217.1 GCA_943326825.2 Chryseobacterium gleum
AAATTTGCTTATGTGGTTCTCGTATTTTTATTGAGCGATCAATTTATGATAAATTCAAAGAATTATTTGTTGCTAAAGTGGCGAAATCAGTTGTTTCTAATCCTACTGATCCAAAAGCAAATTTAGGAGCTTTGGTTTCCAAAGCACACATGGAAAAAGTACTTTCGTATGTTGATTTAGCGAAAGAAGAAGGTGGAACTGTATTAACAGGTGGAGAGCGCGTTATTTTGGATGCACCATACAACGAAGGTTTTTATGTTCGTCCAACAGTTATCGAAGGCTTAGCTTATGATTGTAGAACGAATCAAGAAGAGATTTTTGGTCCAGTTGTTACAATTACTCCTTTTGATACGGAAGAAGAAGCGTTAATGATGGCAAATTCGACTGAATACGGATTACAAACAACGCT
The DNA here is from genome assembly GCA_943326825.2 of Chryseobacterium gleum. GTDB lineage: Bacteria > Bacteroidota > Bacteroidia > Flavobacteriales_D > Crocinitomicaceae > CAIUKX01. The sequence goes on from CALPUT020000217.1 coordinate 410, forward strand.
TTGGACATCAGATTTAAAAAGAGCTCACAGAGTTGCTGATCAGGCGCAATCAGGTATCGTATGGATTAATTCTTGGATGGTTCGTGACTTGAGAACGCCATTTGGAGGAGTTAAAGCTTCTGGAGTTGGAAGAGAAGGTGGTTTAGAAGCATTACGTTTCTTTACAGAGCCTAAAAATGTATTTGTAAAGTATTAGTAAATCTATAGGACAATTCGAATGTCAAAAAAATGAATTGGAATATATTAGATAATAAATTAATTAAAGAATTTAGTTTCAAAAATCAAACAGAATTAGCTGAATTCTTATTAAAAGTGGCAAAATTAGCTGATGAAAATGATCATCATCCGGACGCTGAAATTTATCAGTGTTCTAGATTAAGGTTGAAATTATTCACCCATACAGAAAATGGAATCAGCGAATTAGATAGAAAACTAGCAAAATTAATAGATTCACTTTAAAATTAAATTGGTAGCTGAGCGGAGTCAAGCTACCAATTTATATTTATTAACCTCTTCTTCTTTCTAAAAGGACCATCATCATTAATCCCAAAAGAATTCGTTCGCTATCTCCTTCTTGAAGGTTCTCTAATTTTTCTAATTTAAATTTTCTTCCGAAAAATGATTTTTCTTTCGATAAGCGAGCAATTGTTTTACCATCATTTGACAAGACACCATATTTTGGATTAAAGGCATATCCAGTAAACATACCAACTACAGGAATTTCACTCATTAAAGTATCTAATACTTTTGCCCAAGGATTCTCTTCTGTGATTGTAAATTCCTTTTTTTTATCTGCATCAAAAAGTTCATAATGTGCTTTCCAAATTGAACGCATTCCTTTTCTTCCAACACTTCCTAATACTTGGTCATTGTTATTTGTGAATTCATAATTTGCACTAAAGTCAATGATTTTATTCGCATTGATCTTATATTTCAATTCGCTTTTATTCTCATCGCTATATACCATGATCGCCTCTTTTAGACGAAACATTTTTTGGCGTACATACGCAATAGTTTGACCTGAAGCATCTTTAGCTATAAAATCATTGGAAAGTGTTCCTAATTTAAATTCAAATGTTAGTGGGTAGTTAAATTTTTTAAAATTTGAATTTGCTATTACAGCATTGTCTAATAATTGTCCTTCTTGAATCATTTTAAGTTAAAATTTTGTCTAAGATATAAAACTTGATGAAATAAAAAACCCGCTTAGTCAATAAGCGGGTTTCAACATAAGTTATTTTGTACTTAATTTTGTCTTCTGACACTTGCGTTGATGAAACGACGGTTATCAACTACATCTGCTTTATTCATTAACGCTTGTCTTGCTTGATTTACAATACTTCCTTTTAATGTAGCTAATAATTGATCTCTTTCAACATTATAGTTAGCTGTAGCTGGTGCTTTAACTGTTTTGTTTAGTCTGATTACAAATACACCCGATTCACCTTTCAATGGTAATGTTTTTTGACCATCTTTTAATTGAGAGAAAATTGCTCCAATTACTTGTGGTTCATATCCTGCTTCTGTAATTTGTGGATTTGCAAAAGTTACATCTGCTTTTGTTACTTTAGAACCATTTGCTTTTGCAATTGCTTCTAACGATTTACCCATCATACTAGCAATAAAACGTTTTGCTTTTTTCTCTTTAATTACTTCCGCTTTAATCATGTCTTTCACATCATTAAATTCTGGAGTACCTTTTGAACGAATTGAAGCTAAAATTGCAATTACATAACGATTTTTATCTTTAATTGGAGCTGAACATAAAGCACCAACTTCTGCTTCTTCGTTATATGCTAATTTGAAGATTTTGTCTTCTGCTGTTTTCGTATTGAAACCATATAACATCGGTTTGTTCGTTTCAATTCTTGCTGGTCTTGACATATAACCTGCTTTTGAAGCGATAGTATCAAACAATTCAATTTTCTTAGCTGCATCTGTTTCATTGCTGATTTTAGCATCTATTTTGTAAAGAATGTTATATACTTCACTTTCTTTGAAATCAATCGTTTCTTGACTAGCAACCAATGTTTTTTGGATTAATGCTAAAACAGGATATTTAACTGCTTTTCTATCCATTACTTCCATAATGTGAATACCGAAGTCAGTTTTAACTGTACCGATTGTTCCAATTGCTTTATCAGTAGCAAATGCAGAGAACTCAGGAACCATTTCGTAATCTAAGAAATCTTCGTAAACTCCACCTTTTTCTTTTGATCCGGGATCTTCAGAAAAACGCATAACGAAATCATTAAAATTATCTTTGTTCAATAATTTCACGATACTATCCGCTTTCTTTTGAGCTGCTTCAATTTTCTTAGTTTCTCCTTTTGGAGCAGAAATTAAGATGTGTCTTACTTTACATAATTTCGTATTGAAATCAATGATTTTAGCCAATCTTGTATTTCCATTGTCTTGGTATGGTCCAACGATTTGTCCTACAGCAGCAGTTTTAAAAACGGTATCCATTACTGCAGGATAAGTCATTCCTTTTTGAGCTTTTGCATCTCCTTCAGGACGGAATGTTGCAGTATGTTTGTTTGTGTAGAATTTTAAATCAGAATTTGTCATTACGAAAACTGAATCATTCGTAGAAGAAGCGAAACCTTTTTTGATTGTTTCAAATTGTTTATTGAATTTAGAAGAATCAGCTTTAGAAGGGTTTACCATTACATCAAAATACTTAACTTCTCTACTATCGCTTGTATTTTCGAATTTTTTCTCGCCTTTATGCTCGTCAAAATAAGCTTGTAATTCAGCATCCGTTGGTTTAACACTTTCGTCTTTGATGTCGAAGTATTTATTCCAAGCATAAGAAATATTTTTAATTTGCTTTTGAGCGTTGTATTCTTCTTCCGCCTCTAATTTAGTAACATAAACACCTTGTTTGATGATTGCATAGTATTTCTCTTGCTTTCTTCTTTCGATGTAATATTTTTTAGAATCTTCCCATCTTTTTTGATCTTCTGGCTTTTCAGAAGTTTGCAATTGGTTGATTGTACTTTGTAATTTTTTCTCATCTAGACGACCAGTTGCATCTGCAAAGCTTTGTAATAACTCAGGTAATACCGTAAATCCGTCTTTACCATATAAGTAAGAATCAAATTCAGTATCATTTACATCTATTCCTAATGCTTCAAATTCTTTTTCTAAGATTGTAGTTTCTACAACGTAGTTCCAACCTTTATCTTCAGAAGCATCTTTTTCTTTTTGAGTATACTCTTTTTGCTCTTGTTGAGCTTGTTGAGCATCTTGTTCTACAAATTTTTGAGCCTCAGCTGCATATTTTTCAGGATTTACTTTTTCACCGTAAACTGTTCCATAACCAAATACATCTTCTGTTCCACCAGACATTTTTTCATAGTTTCCTAAGATAAATGCTAATAAAGCTAGTCCAATAATTACGACTAAAAGCACTGATTTTTCTCTAATTTTACCAATAATTGCCATTTCGAAAATTCTTTAAGGGTGCGAATATAATTAGATGAATTGATTAATAAAAGTTTATCGTTAAAAAGTATTCAAAAAATGAAATATAAAATGTGAAAAGTATTCTTAAAAAATTATTTCAGAGGAATTAATCAATAAACAATTAATCCACTATTTTTTATTGTTTTCTCTTTTACAAGTCGCCATTTATTTTTCACTTTTTTATACCACCCTTCTACCAATAACTGATCATCCCAAAATGCTTGATAATAATATGAGCCTTCCATATTACAATATTTTATTCTCCAGTCCATTGTTTCAATATGTCCACATTTTTCAGGATTTGAAGCATAGTATTGATAGTATTTAAAAAATAATGGCTTACCTTCTGCAAATTCAAAGTGTTTGACAATTGTATTATAGCTATTATCAAAAAAATCAATTGTATCATTCAATATTTTTGGTTTGCCTTTTGAAGATAAAGGTTGTCGATAATTTACAATATAACTTGATTGATTTTTTTCAAAATAAAATTTAAATATAACTTTTCCTTCATCATATCTTTCATAAGCATAGAAATATGAATTTTCAACACTATCAACAGGATTTAGATATTCATCTAAATAAACCTGCCAATATCCATTTTTTTTACCATTTTTTGAAAATTTATTAATTGTATCATTTTGAGAAATTGACACGAAAGATAAAATGGAAAAAAATATAAATAAAGAGTGCTTCATTCGGAATTTAAAATTCAAAAATAATATTTTGTTTTCAATGTAATCATCATTTCTATAAAATTATAATATTAGATTATATAAATTTGCTTCATGAAGTATCGATTTTTAACGAAGGAAGAAATGGAAATCTTTGATGAAGATTTTAAACATTTCATGATAACAAATGGGGTAACAAACGAAGAATGGTTGGAATGGAATAAATGTGATCTGGATAAAGCAACCCAATTAGTGGAAGTTTTCTCTGATACAGTACTTCAAAAAGTCTATGAAAAAATCAAATTTATTGAATTTAGAAGTGTTGATTCCTGTATTGTTTTCAATTGTTTAGACGATAAAATGGAATTGATTTCGTTGAATAAAAAAGAAGGTACTGTTGATTTATCAACTCCAGAAAGTATTCACGAAGCTTTATCTAAAAATCCACAAAATTTGTCCTATTTTAAAACTGAAAAGAAATATGTCAAATCACGTGAAACTGAAATTCATGAGAT
>CALPUT020000218.1 GCA_943326825.2 Chryseobacterium gleum
ATTCCCCATGAAAATACAGTACCATCATCACTTGAATATAAATCACAAATTTTTAATTTCCAAGTACCATTTAAAGGACACCCAACGAGACCTGTAAATGGTTGTTCAGAGCCATAGGTACCTGCTGGAATAGCTGTAGATGATGTTGCTAATGGATTTGCTGCGCCCCAAGCGTCGATTGTTGAACCTGTAGAAGTCCAAACATAGTTATATCCTGTAGGAGGAGTTACAGCTTGGTTACCGAAGTTTTCACTAGAAATATTTGTTGTATTCCAGGTACCATCTGAGTTAAAAACCCCAACTTGCTGGCCATTTGGACAGATAATAGTGATACTAATATCACCAGCCCAAGAATGTTCAAGATTTGCATTTACACTTAAAACTTGTGCCGCAGAGGTAATTGTTTGACCAGGTGCAAATTCCACAAAAGTGATTGCTTGTTCATAACATACACCGGAGCCGTCAGGTAATGAAAGAGTACCAAATACATTCGTAGGCGGAACATCTGACCAAGTTGTTGGATTTATGACACCTGTTAAACATGTTAAAACTCCTGCACAAACAGTTTGGTTTGGGGTTGTACCAACAAATGTTGGTTTGGTACTAACTTTCACAACCAAGTCAATTCTATTTGAATTAACACATCCAACTCCATTATTGTCTTTAATGTTTAATTGAACAATATATTCGCCTGGAGTAGAATATGTGTGAGAGGTAACTGCTCCAGTTCCTGAAGTGCCATCATCGTAATCCCAAGTATAATTAGCTATTGTGAAACCCGAACCAGCCGTTGAAGTAGATCCATCAAAGTTTACTGCTTCTCCAGTGCAAATTTTCACAGGTGAAGATTGATTTGTTATTGTTCCAATTGAAACAGGAGTAATACATGGTTGATTACATGAAAGTACACCTTGCCATCCAGCAGCCTGTGTTGAACCATCTGAAACGAATTTTATTGTCAAACATGAACCAGTAGTTTGAATAGTATAAGCACCAATATTTCCAGATGATGAGCCTAGTGAAGGACTAGTAATTGAAGGGCCATCATAGAATGTCATTATGTCATAACCAGATTCAGTATTAAATACTGAAAAATCTAATTTTACACGAGAAGAACTACCTGAACAAAAGGTAATCGTATAAGTTGAACTTGCAGAATAATTACCTCCAGTACCACCTTGATCAACAAATGTTCCGGAGCAAGTAGTTACTGTTGTATTGTTTGAGGCACTATTTAATGTATATTGTGAAAAGGTAAAAGTTGATAAAATTAGTCCAAATACAACTAATAATATATTCTTTTGAAGGTATAAATTAATATTTTTCATCTTCATCTAATTTAGTTGTTTTATTTTATAATCATTAAAAGATTTTAAAAAATCTTCTTTAGTTTCTATAATAATAAATTTATTGTTATACTCTAATTCAATCACTTGTTTTTCACTTTTTAATTGAATTTCAAAATTAAGAATATTGAAATTTTCGACATTAGGATCATAGTTTAACAAGAAGTCTTTTGATTCTATTTTATTGATTTGACTTAACTTTGTGTAGTTTTCATCTTTTGCTTTATCTGTTAAATCAACAATTTTGAATGCGTTTAAAACAAGATAGTTTTGATAAATTAAAAGCTCAGGACTTGATAATTTTAATTCATTAAAATAGTCTGGAGAATAGTGTTCAACAACTCTAGCATCAAGAATTACATCTTTACCTAAATATTTAACAATATTTGTTTGTCCAAATGAAATTAAAGGTGAAATTATTAGTATACCTATTATAAAATGTTTCATAATGATGTGTAATTTTTTTTAAATTGAACTATCTTAACTAGAAACGATAATGAATCGAAAAAGTTGCTTAATTAGTTTAGTTTTTTTCCAATTGAGCAACTGTGCCATTTGGATAATTTTTCTAGAAATGAATTTAAGCATGAATGAAATCAATTCTACTTTCAATATTTAGAATTCCTAAAGTAGTTTTTTCACTTTGTTTTGATTCTGGGATAAGGCTATATTCATTATCAATGATCTTAATGATTAAAATTGATTCAATTATTTTTTTCTTCAAATTGAAATATTTCAGTCAGAAGTTGATATGTTTTTTGAGTTTATAATTTCACATTTAGTTTATAGAAATTTGTTCTGATTTTAAAATAGTTAGTTGATTTTCTAAATCTGGTATAATTGATTGTATTTCAATTATGAAATAGTTAACCAAATCAACTAATTTATCAGTACTTGTTTCAGATTTTGAAAGTAAGTTAATATTTATCAAGGCTTCGGTCATTTCAGTTGGAAAACCAAGAATTTCTATAGAAGGTTTTAATTTATGACTATATTTATATAAATCTGGCCAATTATTGTCAGAACAGCTAGATTTAAAGTCATTTATATATTTAGGAGCTTCTAAAATAAAAAGCTCAATTACCTGAATTGCAAGAGCATTATTTCCTGGTACTATGTTTTTAAGATAAGATAAATTACAATGCTCCATTGTTTTTAATTAATTGAGAAATTAATATTAGTTTTTGAAGTAATATTTATTAATAATATTTTCTAAATCTTCAATATTTATAGGTTTAGAAATAGAGGTTTTCATTCCTATTGTTTTACATTTTCGTTTATCTATTTTATTGTTTTCTGCTGTTAATGCTATAATATTGACATTTTTATTTAGCGAAGAATTCAATATTAATTCTGTTGCTTCGTAACCATCCATTTCGGGCATATGAATATCCATAAAGATTAAATCAGGTAGATTTTTTTTGAATTGTTCAAATGCTTGAAGACCATTTTCAGCTTCTATTAATATACAATTAGGTACGATTTTTTTAATAATAGTGGATACAAGTAATCGGTTGATAGAACTATCATCTACAACTAATATTTTTTTATTCAAATTTTGCGAATAGGTATTACTACTTTTTTTATTTTTTAATCCATTTGAGATAATCTCAATTTTATCAAATAATAAATTTGGTTTAATTGGTTTTAAAAGTTGATGTTGAACATTTAATTGTATACACTTATTGAAGGTATAATCATCATCTATTGAGTTGGATAATAAAATAGTTGGGTTTTCACTAAGTTGGATTTCTGTTTTTTCTTTGACAAAATTGATTAAATCATAGGCTTTTAAATAATCAAAATCGCTATCTAGAAATATTAAGAGAGTTTCAGGATTATTTATTAATTTTTGAATCAATTCTTCTGTTTTAAATAAAATCTCCGCTTCAATATTTTTAAATTTCAATTGTTTTTTTAATATTGAAGATAAATTGAAATTATCTGTTAAGATCAATGCTTTTTGAAATTTGTTTTGTATAATTTCTTTTTTGTTATTATCATCAAATGTCAATTCTAAATCAAAGTAAAATGTACTTCCTTCGTTTTGTTCACTTATAAGTTGAAGTGAACTATTAGCCATCAATTGTAATAATCTATTTGATATACTTAATCCTAAACCTGTTCCGCCATATCTTCTACTTGTGGATGTGTCAGCTTGAGAGAATGCCTCAAATATTTTAAATTGATTTTGTTTATTTATACCAACTCCAGTATCTCGAACTGAAAAACGAATTTTTGATTCATTAATTGTTGTTTTAAGACTTTCAATTTTTAACTCAACTTCACCTTTTTTTGTAAATTTTATAGCGTTTCCAAGAAGGTTTATTAGTATTTGCCTAACTCTAATTGGATCGAAATATAAATAGGAAGGAATCGAGTTGTCATAATCGAAAAGCAATTCAATTTTTTTAATTTGTGCTTGAAAAGTTACAGCATCCAATGCTTCATTTGCGATATATAAGATATTAGATTTATGAATTTCTAATTCTAATTTGCCAGCTTCAATTTTTGAGAAATCTAAAATATCATCTATAACACCTAATAATGAGTTAGCTGATTGAATTATAGTATTACTAAATAATTCTTGAGTAGCATCTAATTTAGTTGTTTTCAATAAGTCAGAAAATCCAATAATACCATTTAGAGGGGTTCTAATTTCATGACTCATATTTGCTAAAAAATCAGATTTTGCTATATTAGCTTGCTCTGCTTTTTCTTTTGCTGAAATTAATTCAGATTCGATTTCATGTTGCTTTGTTATATCTTGATAAGCACCATATAATCTATCAAATTCACCATTTTTATAAGCAACTTCCCCTTTACATTTTACCCATTTATTGATGTTTGTATATGTTTTTATTTGAAGTATAATTTCAAATGTTTCGCCAGATAATATTGAATGTTGAGATGAAGATAAAAGTAATTCAAGATTTTTCCCTGGATAAAAAACTTTTAAATCCTCAAAGTTTGTAATAAAATCTTCTGGTAATTCAAAAATTTCTCGAGTTAATTGGGACCAGTATACTGAATTATCTTTGTTATATTCCCAAGCACCTACTTGAGCAATTTTATTTGTTTGAAATAACATTTCTTCGTTTCTAAGAATGATATTTTCTATTTTTTTTCTTTCTGTAATATCAGTAAAACTGCACACAACACCTCTATTGTTGGGCATTAATACAGCATTAATATTTATCCATGTTAATTCATTGTTAGGTTTATGTACTCCCATTACATCATTTAAAATAGTCTTTCCTGATGCTAATGTTCTCATTGAAGGATGTGTTTCTCCAGGATAATCAGTTCCATCTTCGTGAATTGCTCTCCATGAAGGATCTATAGATTTTTTACCAATCATTTGGTCGTAGCTCAATCCTAAAATTTTTTCAGCAGCAGGATTACAATGAAGAATTGCCCCTGTAATATCTTGTAAGACAATGCCTTCATTTAAAGTTTTAATGACAGTATCTAAATTATCTTTTATTTTTTCGAATTCTTGTTCGATTAATTTTCTTTCAGTAATGTCTTGAACAGTTCCTTTAATTCCAATATATTTTCCGTTCGAATCATAATAAGGTGAGCTGATTGTATATAGATATTTTTCTTTATTATTTACAATTAATTTCCGTTCAATTCTGAATGTTTCTTTATTGTTTATTGAGTTTTTTATTGTTGTTTC
>CALPUT020000219.1 GCA_943326825.2 Chryseobacterium gleum
CTCTTGTTATTACAATTATTTCAGTAGTAATTGATTTGAAATTTTCAATAAGTGCTTTTCCAATTTGTCCAGTTCCACCGACAAGAATGATTTTTTGAAATTTCTCCATGATTAAAATAATAAAATGAAAACTATAATTAATCTATAAACCACCCAAGTAATAGATGGTATAAGATTTAAACCGATTAATTTACAACGTCTTAAATGTTCTAAAAACATTAAAAAAACAACAGAAAAGAAGTAAATCAGGAAAAAGAGATTTGAATTAATAAATGCTGTTTTTGCAATTAAAATTCCAATTACTAAAAGAATTGCACCAGCAAGTGAAACACTCATCATATTCCCTAAATAGCTGTATATCTTTTGTTTATCATTATTCATTAAAATAATTGATTGAAACATAATTTGACCACCACAGATAAAAAATTCTCTTGCAAATGAACTTTTAGGTAAGTAGTCTGTTAGGTAAACTGAATAACGATATAAAATGAATGAGGTAATAAACCAAGTTAGAATTAAATAGAAAGTTCTATACTTTATGTTAAAATCTGGTGTGCATGTATCATTTGGATTTTTACTTGGCATAATCACCTTTCTATTAAAAGAGATAAAAGAATACATTTTTTTTAATAGAAAGAAAATCGGTTTTAATTTGAATAGTTTTGTTAAAATTGGAATTCTCAGAGTGATAATTTTAAGGATGCTATCGATACCATAGATTACTTCACCTGTCTCCATGTTTACGAGTGCGATCTCATTACAGGCTCTTTTTTTATCTATTAATGTGCATGTTTCTTCATGCATTTCTTGAAATCCTTCTCGACCTTCTTTTTCTAATAAACCTGTTAGAACAAATGCTTTACTATAGGTTTGACAAAGAGGGCATTGATCATCAAATATTAGTTTATAATTTTTTAAAGTTTTCATATTTTCAGTAATTATTGAAAGTTTGTACTAAAAAATATATTATTACATTAATTTAAATAGAATTGAGAATAATTTATTTTCATTTTCATTTAAAAGTAGATTCACAGATTTATCCATTTTTCCAACAAAACTATCTAATTGATTAATCATTGATGTAAACTCTTTTATTTCTGCAGATTGTTGGTCACCTTCTATCGTTTTAAGTTGGTTTATAACCTTTAAAACAGGTTCCATTTCACGTTTTTTACGTTCTTTGATGATTCTTCTAGCGACTTCCCATATATCTTTTTCAGCTGTAAAATATTCTTTACGGTCACCAGGTATAAGTTCTTTGTGTACTAAATTCCAATTGATTAAGTCACGAATATTCATATTTGCATTTCCACGAGAAATACTTAATTCAGACATTATTTCTTCTGCTGACATCGCTTTAGGAGATATTAAAAGTATGGCGTGAACTTGTGCCATCGTGCGGTTAATTCCCCACTCACTTCCTAATTTTCCCCAAGTTTGAATAAACTGTGCTTTTGCTTCATTGAATTCCATGAGTCAAATATATATAAATGTTTTTAAACTTTCAGTAATTATTGAAAGTTTATATTCAAAAAAATTAAATTAAAAAAAAATAATGTAATATATTTGTAACATTAAAGTTAAAAATGATATATTTGAAATATAAACGATACATTTTATGGATTGGAGGTATTTGTTAGAAGGCGATTTATTAGAAGAGTTTGGAAATCGAATCAAGCTTTTGAGAAAACAAGCGGGTTTTAGTCAGCAAGATTTAGCAGATCAAATTGGCACGACGCGCATTCGAATTGGTGAAATTGAAAAAGGAAAAAATACGTCATTCATTTTTATCATCAGAATCCTAAAAGTGTTCAATAAAATAAATGAGTTTGAAGCTTTAATGGAAGTAGAGAAAATATCTCCAAAAGAAATGTTTCGAACTGGTAAATAGAATAATTTGAAACGATGAGTTCGATCAAGATTACATTGTGGAATACAACAATAGGTTATGTTTATTGGGATGATAAAAACAATCGTTCTATTGTTGAATTGGATGAAAATTATCAGATAAGTCCATTGAATATTTCACCTCTATTAGTTAATAAATCAGTAAAAATTCATTCTTCTTCAATATATGAACCTGTATTTCAAGGTTTAATTCCAATGATTGCAGATAGTTTACCGGATTATTTTGGGAATCGTGTTTTTCATACATGGTTAGAGCAGAACAAAATATTAGAAAGTGATTTAAATCCTATCGAACGACTGATGTATACAGGGAAAAGGGGAGTAGGAGCATTGGAATACGAACCTGGTATAACAATCATCAATTCTATTGAAACGGTTGATTTTTCAGAAATTGTCAATATCTCTGAAAAAATAATTTCTAACAAATATGCTTTCAAAGACTTCATAGACAATCAACAAGCATTACAAAATATTTTAACGATTGGTTCTTCAGTAGGTGGCGCACAAGCAAAAGTTTTAGTGGCGATTCATCCAATTACTGGAGAAATAAAAGCAGGTGACATTTTACATTCTGACCCACTGTTTGAATATTATATTGTGAAATTAGGTCATGATTCAGATACAAATTGGGGTAAAGAAAAAACTTCAGTAGAATTTGTATATTATCAAATGGCTAAGTTAGCTGGTCTTGATATTGAAGAAAGTGAATTAATTCAAAATGAAGGAAATACTCATTTTATTACTAAGCGATTTGAACGTAAAAATGGCACGAAAATTCATTTTCAAACATTATTAGCATTAACAGGTTATGAAAATAGAACCACACCATTCTCATATGAGCAATGTTTTGTTGTATTAGAACAATTAAAGTTAAAACATTCTGATAAAGAACGATTGTTTCGTCAATTGGTATTCAATGTTGCTGCTTGTAATATGGATGATCACATGAAAAACATTGGTTTTGTTATGCATCAAGATGGAGAATGGAAATTAGCTCCAAGTTATGATTTAACCTATCCTTTCGATCCTTATTTACCGAGCATGAAATTCCACAAGATGAATATCAATGGTAAATCAAAGAATATTGAATTAGAAGATTTATTAAACATTGCGAAAAAAGTCGGCATACGAAATCCAAAAAGTATTATTGAACAAGTTGTTGATGCCGTTTTAAATTTTGAGAAATTGTCCAATGAATTTCAGATCAGCGAAAAATCAAAATCTGCAATTTGGAAAGATATAATAGAATCAACCAATAAATTAAAATCAATTTCAAAATGAAAATAGCATCTGTAAGTGAATTGAAGAAAGAATTCAAACATCTTGAAAATGATGAATTAATTGTGTTGTTGTCAAACTTAATGAAATACAGTAAAGAGAATAAAGAGTTACTGAATTATTTATTATTCGAAGCTGATTACGAAGAAAATTACATTTCTAAAATAAAAGAAGAGATTTCAATCGCATTTGAAAATATTGATTCAAGAAGTTGGAAAACAATGAAAAAACCGATTCAGCGTATTTTGAAGTTCGTGAAGAAATATATTAAGTATTCTAAAAAACCTGAAACAGAAATTGAATTATTGATTTTTTTCTGTGAACAGATGCGTAAAGTTAAGTTGTCATTTAAACGAAATCCAATCGTTCTTAATATTTACATGCGTCAAATTACAACCATTGATAAAGTGATGTTAAGTCTTCACGAAGATTTAAGAGCCGATTTTAATGAACAAATTGAAAAGCTAAAAGAGTTATGAAATTAAGTTTATTTTAATCTTGAATGTATTAAAAAAAATAAGCTGCCTATTTCGGAGGCAGCTTATGAAATATAGTTTTTATTTAAATATTACCATTTAAACAATGGACGACCACTTACTAAAGCATTCACTTCTTTACGAACTGCTTCGATTGTAGTTTCATTTGTAAAATCAGATAAAACGCGATCAATTAATTCAACAATTTTTGGAATTTCAGTTTCGTTAACACCTCTTGAAGTAATTGCTGGAGTACCAATTCTCATTCCTGAAGTAACAAACGGAGATTCTGTATCAAAAGGAACCATGTTTTTGTTCACTGTAATATCTGCTTTAACCAATGCGTTTTCAGCATCTTTTCCAGTCACATTTTTAGAACGTAAATCAATCAACATTGAATGATTTTCTGTTCCTCCAGAAATAACTTTATATCCTCTTTTTACAAATTCTTCAGCCATTACAGAAGCATTCAATTTTACTTGCTTCATATAAGTTTTGTAATTATCAGATAAAGCCTCTCCAAAAGCAACAGCCTTGGCAGCAATTACATGCTCTAATGGTCCACCTTGCATTCCTGGGAAAACTGCAGCATCCAATAAAGCAGCCATCGATTTTAAATTACCATTGTTCCATTTAATTCCAAATGGGTTATCGATGTTGTGACGCATCATAATCACACCACCTCTTGGTCCACGTAACGTTTTATGCGTTGTTGTAGTAACAATATGACAGTGATCAAAAGGATCGTTTAATAATCCTGCAGCAATCATACCAGCTGGATGAGAAATATCAGCTAAAACTAAAGCGCCAATTTTATCAGCAACTTTACGAATACGTGCATAATCCCAATCACGGCTATAAGCAGATGCTCCACAAATAATTAATTTTGGATTTTCACGTAAAGCAACTTCTTCTAATTGATCGTAATCAACCATTTCAGTTTCTTTATTTACTCCGTAAAAGAATGGTTTATATACTTTACCTGAAAAATTCACTGGAGATCCGTGAGATAAATGTCCACCATGAGAAAGATCGAAACCTAAAATTTTATCTCCTGGTTGAAGACAAGCTAAAAATACAGCTGCATTTGCTTGTGCTCCTGAATGTGGTTGAACGTTTGCCCAAGTAGCACCAAATAATTTACATAAACGATCGATTGCTAATTGCTCAACTTTATCAACTACTTCACATCCACCATAATATCTTTTTCCTGGAAGTCCTTCTGCATATTTGTTAGTTAAAACACTTCCCATGGCTTGCATCACTTCATCACTTACAAAATTTTCTGAAGCAATTAATTCAATACCATGTAATTGACGATTGTTTTCCTCCTCAATTAATTGAAAAATTTCTTGGTCTCTTTTC
>CALPUT020000220.1 GCA_943326825.2 Chryseobacterium gleum
ACTGTTTTAATTCAGTTGTATCTGTTTTTAATTTCACTTTTTCTTTTAAAGTATCTACTCCACTTGTTTTCCAGTCTCGAATTAATTCTGGGTAAATAAGCGATGTGTATTCTAGAATTGATCCAGAATTTCTAGCATTTAAATAATTTGAAAGTGATTTGTTTAATTGACGTTCTTGTTCTGAATTTAGAGAACAAGACAATATAAGACAGCTGAAGATGATGAAATATAGCCATTTAAACATGGGGTAAAAATAATATTTTTCAAATAACTAAACTGTATAAATCAAAAAAAATCCTTTTCAATAGAAAAGGATTTTTACATTTTTATAGCGCTTGTAAAATATCTTCCCAAATATCTTCAATATGTTCTAATCCGATAGATAGACGTATTAAACCATCAGAAATTCCAACATCTAAGCGTTGTTCTGGTGTTAATTTTGAATGTGTTGTTGATGCAGGATGAGTAGCAATACTTCTAGTGTCTCCAAGATTAGCTGTTAAAGAGAATAGTTTTAATTTATCTAAGAAATTTCTTCCAGCTTCCAATCCTCCTTTGATTTCAAAAGAAACAATTCCACCACCCAATTTCATTTGTTTTTTAGCAATTTCAAATTGAGGATGACTTTCCAATAACGGATATTTTACCCATTTAGCTTTGTCATTACTTTCCAATCTTTTAGCAATTTCCAAGGCATTTTGAGAATGTTTCTCCATGCGTAAAGGCAATGTTTCAATTGATTTTGAAAGAATCCATGCATTAAAAGGACTCATTGCAGGTCCAGTGTGACGAGCAAAAGCTTCTACTTGTTTGATGATTTCGTTTGATCCAACGATTACTCCTCCTAAAGTTCTTCCTTGTCCATCAATGTATTTCGTTGCAGAATGAATAGAAACATCTGCTCCAAAAGTTAGCGGTTGTTGTAAGATTGGTGTTGCAAAACAGTTGTCGACCACAAACAAGACATTTTTCTTTTTACAGATTGCTGCCAATCGCTCTAAGTCAATTATATCTAAACCTGGATTTGAAGGTGTTTCAATGTAAACAAATTTTGTGTTTTCTTGAATCGCATTTTCAAAGCCATCGTAATCATCGAAATCGACATACGTAGATGAAATATTCCATTTTGGAAAAATATCAACTAATAATCGATGTGTTGAACCGAAAACAGAACGACAAGAAACTATGTGATCTCCTGCACTTAATAAAGAACCAAATAGAGTAAATACAGCAGCCATTCCAGATGCAGTTGCCCAACCAGCTTCTGCTTTTTCAAATGCACAAATCTTATCAATGAACTCTTGAACGTTTGGATTTGAATATCTTGAGTAAATATTTCCTTCTTTTTCATCAGCAAATAATGCACGCATTTCTTCAGCGTCATCAAAGGAATAACTACTTGTCATGTATAATGGAACTGAATGTTCTTTGTATTGTGAACGCTCAGTTTGTAATCGAATAGCTAATGTTTCGTCTCTCATAATTAAATGAATTTTACTTCGTGTATAACGTTAATATTTTCTTTCAAAGAGGCTGATACAGAACAATATTTTTCTAAAGTCAATTCGATGGCACGATCTAATTTTTCAGCATTCACTTCTGGATTCACGAAAAAAGTTAATTTAATTTCTTCGAAAATAGCAGGTACGCCTTCCGCTCTTTTGGTATCTATTTTAATCGAAAAATGAGTCGGTTCTATTTTTTGTTTTTTGAGAATCAAAAGAATATCGATGGATGCACAACCAGCTAAAGAACCAGCTAACAATTCCATTGGACGTAAACCTTTGTTTTTTCCTCCAATAGCAGGATTCGCATCAATTCCACAAACTACACCATCTTCGTTTTTTAATTCAAATACAAATGGCTCTTCAATTCTATTTAATTCTAAACTCATTTATTCTAATGTTAGATTATAAATTCTTTTTTCTACTATCAAAAATACCAAATAAATAAACTCCAACCATTGCTCCTAAAAATAAGGCAATTCCAATTTTGTAATGAAGTCCTATTAAGATATATAGTGGGGCAGAACAAGCTCCAGTTAATCCCCAACCAATTCCAAAAAGTAAACCACCAATAATATTTGCTTTCAAATCTAATTTTTTCGGAGTCACTTCAATTGGATTTCCATTAATCGATTTCACTTTGAATTTTTTGATGATAATCAAACTAATTGCAGCAGTTGCAATCGCTGAAAATAATACGCCATACATATGAAATGATTCAAAACGAAACATTTGTTGAATGCGAAACCATGAAAACGCTTGAGTTGCTAATAATACTGTTCCAAATGCGAAACCAAGTATCAATGTTAAAATAAATTTCATAATTAAAACAGAAAAGGAATAACAATATAACTAACAAATAATCCACCGATGAAAAAGCATACAGTTGAAACTATTGAACTTACGGAAAATTGAGAAACCCCCATGATACAATGTCCAGCAGTACATCCATTGGCATATCTTGAACCGAATCCAACAAAAATACCACCTAAGAAAAAGTAAAGAATATTACTACTTGAATATATTTTTTCAAAAATTAAACCATAGGAAGTGTTTGCTTCTAAAGAAGTAATTGCTTCCACATCGATTAATTGAGGGATAATTAAACCTGCTAAAATCAGCCCAATAGCAAATTGAAATTGCCAAACATCGCTTTCGCTTTTGTAGTTGAAATAATTGACTTTCTTGAACAATTTAGAACCCAAGTATCTATAACTTGATGAAATTCCAAATTGTTTTTCTTTTAAAATTAAAAGTAATGGTACAATTAAACCGATCAAAGGACCAGCGATATACCAAGCTAAAGGACTTTCCATTTTTTTTATTTTTTTATCGAGTTATAATCATTTTGTTATATACCTCGATTTTTATTTGACATTAAATTTAAGCTATTTCATTAATTAAAACTTCATTTTCAGCTTTGAATTTTAAAAACTCCTCCTCGTCCTTAAATGATTCTGGAAGTACAGCGAAAAATAATTTTTCAATATTGTTAAAATCATATTTACTTAAGTCGCTGAATTTTACCCAACCAGTTTGATAATTGTAACCAGCACTTTGGAATTTTTCATCTAAGAAATAAAATTGAATTTCATTTAATGCTTGAATATCTTTTGATGCTAAATAGATTTTCAAATAGAAATCTTCTGCATAAACAGGTTTTGTTTCTGTATTTGCTTTCTTATATTCATATTGATAATCATATTGTAAAGCTGAAACATCAGACAATACAGCACTTGCAGTTGGGAAACTTCCAGCTCCTTTTCCTAAGAATAATTGTCTATCAGAGAAAGATGCTTCAACGATTACAGCGTTGAATTCATTGTCAACTTGATAAGCAACGTGGTCTTTTTTGATGAAGTGAGGAGCAACGAAACCAACGATTTTATTTCCAATTTTTTCTGCTCTAGCGAATAATTTAATTCTATAATCTTTCTCAGAAGCATATTTTACATCTTGAGGTTTGATTTGACGAATACCATAATTAAATACATTCTCAGGTTGAACAGTTAATCCAAATGCATGTTTTATTAATAAAACCAATTTGAATTTCGAATCAAAACCATCCACATCTAATGTTGGATCAGCTTCAGCGAAACCTAATTCTTGCGCTTTTTGTAATGCATCAGCATAAGAAACACCATAATTCGCTTGTGTTAATATGTAATTTGTTGTTCCGTTTACAATACCTTGTACAGATGATAATGAATCATTGTTGTAATACTCTTCCAAGTTACGGATGATTGGAATTGAACCAGCAACAGAAGCTTCATATAAGAACGAAACATTGTTTTCTTTAGCAAGATTTAATAATTCATCCAAATGCTCAGCAATTAATTTTTTATTAGCTGAAACGACATGTTTTCCTTTTGATAATGCTTCTCTAACAATCGCTAATGCTTCATTACTGTCATTGATTAGCTCAACTACTAAATTGATTTCCTCATCGTTTAAAATTTCTGAAGCTTCATAGCCAAAATGTTCCGCACCGATGATACGTTTCTTCGTTCTGTCTTTTACAATGATGCGTTTAATCTTAGCATCTAATAAATTTGATTGATTTAAAACTTCGTACAATCCTGTACCAACACATCCAAATCCAAATAATCCTATCGTTAATTGTTTTCTCATAATCTTTTTAATAATTCAAAATTTAAAATTCAAAATCCAACATTCAAAATCAACGTTTAAATGTTGTCGGAGAAAATCTCCTAAAGTCATTCACTAAAAAATCATCAATGATTTCTTTTAATTTCGGTCCTTCCACCAAAAAGCCATCATGTCCGAATGCCGATGAAATGGCAATGTATTTGGCACCTTTAATATGTTCTTTTAAATACATCTGCTCTGATATTGGAAATAAATTGTCGCTATCAATTCCAATTACCAATGTCTTTGCAGTTATTTTAGCCAAAGCACCTTCAATTGATTCTCGATTTCTGCCAACATTGTGTGAATCCATTGCTTTACTTAATGTTACGTATGAGTATGCATTGAAACGATTCGCTAATTTTTGTCCCTGATAACGTTGGTAGGAACTTGCTTTGAAATCATCAATTTTATTTAAATCATCATCAGTTTGAGTAATTTCATAACCTTTATAAGAACGGTAGCTGATCATTGCAATTGCTCTAGCGACTTTTAATCCATCTTTTGCATCATCGATTGAACCTTTTCCGTAAGTTGGATCGTTATAAATTGCTTGTCGTTGCGTTTCATTATATGCAATACCATAAGCTGAGTGACGTGCATTTGTTGCTACCAAAATCAATTGCTTAAAAATAGAAGGTTGTTCGATTGCCCATTCAACTGCTTGTTGTCCTCCTAATGATGCTCCAACAAGAATATCGATTTGTTCAATTTCAAGTTCCGTTCTTAAGATTTCATGAGCACGAGCCATGTCACGAGGAGTTACAGTTGGGAAATTATTCAAATAGATATTTCCATTTTCATCTTTATGATCTGAACTTGTTGAACCATAAGAAGATCCAATAACATTCGCACAGATAATGAAGTAATC
>CALPUT020000221.1 GCA_943326825.2 Chryseobacterium gleum
ATTGAATTATTTAATTTGTTTGCAATACATACAAAAAAATGAATCAATCCAAATAAAATCTAACCAAAAATCATCTGTAAAGCACCATTGCTTTTCATTCAATAAAATAATTGTAAACTATAAATCTATACTTAAATTCATTTCTAAATTAAGTTCCAATTTAATATAAAAAAGGATATTTTATGCAAATTAATATACTTTCAAATAGTGAAAAATTTTGTATATATACTTTATTATTAATACTTTTAGCTTAAAATTTGATAACATTTCATAAATATGGACTATTTATTCACACTTGTTCAATCGCTAAGCGCTACTGAAAAAAGGTATTTCACTAGATTGTCCACATTACAAACTCAAAGTTCAGTTAACCAATACGCACAACTTTTTAATAAGTTATGTAAGGTAAAAAAATACAATGAAAAAGAAATAAAGAAGGATTTTAACGCTGCTCATTTTCCACAATTAAAACAAACACTTTACAAAAAAATATTACAATCTTTGAGAATGTTTCATGCATCGGAACATTTCGAAAACGAACCAAATATTCATTTAACTAATTCTAAAATTTTACTTTCTAAAGGTTTATTAGACGAAGCAAAAAAAGAATTCAATAGAGCAGAAAAAAGGGCTCAAAGCGGAAGTCTACCATTTGAAACTGCAATGTTATTCAGAGAGAAAAATTTTCAAAACACCAGGACAATTTCAATTTCAGACATTCAAGAGCGTTTAATAAATCATGATAATTTTTGGAAAGATCATATAAAAGACCTTGAAAATGAACTAAAATATGAAAAGTTATTTTTAGAAGTTGAATTATTAAACAAACAATTCGAAGCAACAAGAAATAGTTTAGAAAAAAGGAATATTTCAGATTTCTTGCAAAATTTTTTATTAATCAATGAAAAATCTGCAGAAACGGCTTACTCAAAAATACTATTTAATTTTATAAAAGGTCTAGCATATTTTTTAAATAGTGATTTTAATTACTGTGAAAAATACATGACTACATGTATTGAATTATTTGAAGCTAATTCATCATATATATCACAAAAAGAGGATATGTACATTCGTTCAATTGCAAATTTATGTTTAGTTCAATTGTATCAAAAAAGCGATTCACTCAATGATTCAATTCAAAAATTAAAGAATTATAAAACTGAATTTCCGCATGTATTAGATTACAAAAACTACTTGATTTTTGTTTTAGAAATAATGAATTTCAATTCAAATAATGAATTTGAAAAGAGCATCTTGTTGATAAAAGAAACAGAATCATTTACTTTTAGAATTGAGAATCAAACACCTGAAAACAAGCAAATAACTCAGGAGAAAATATACAGCGTTTTTCAAAAAACGACTGCATACCTTGGCAATAATGATCGAATTAGCGCAAAAAAAACATTACAATATTTCATTCAAAAGAAATCTCAATACATAAAAGAAGATGCCTTAATCTTAGCAAGAACTCTCCTTCTATTTATTCATTTTGAATCAAATGACAATCAATTGATTGATTCAGAAATGAAAGCTACTGTTCGTTTTTTACACGAGCAAAACAAACTATACTTGTTCGAAAAACAAATATTAAAGTTCATTTCTAATATGTTAGAAGCTAATTCTTCGAGTGAACGAAAAGTTATTTTCTCACAGCTTAAAAATGATATGGCTAATTTAAAAAATATGGATTTAGAGAAAAATGCATTTATATATTTTGACTTTTCAAAATGGATAAATTCGTTTGATGATTCAAGTATCACCCAAGAAAGAAGTGATTTTTGAACTCAATCCTCCATTTTCAATCGAATTCCAAAAGAAGAGCTAAACGTCCAATTTACAACATTTAATGCTGGCTTACTGTCAAAAAAACTTGTCCATTCAAAACGTGCATCAATTTTTTTTGTCACTTTGAAATTCAAAGAATATTGACCTAAAAATCGATAATCTTTAAAATCTTTAAGTAAAGGTTGATAATATGTTGCTGCTGTAAAATAAAAACTAGTCTTAGGGTCTACATACCATGATATGTAATTACTCATTCTATATTCCTGATTAATCAATGCTGTTGTTCGAATTTGTTCATATTCATAAAACACAGATGATCCAGCAAAATATTTACTTTTCTTATTATCATAAAATTTCCACCTCAACCCAGTTCCAAGTAACGACCTCATTTGCTGATCTAATAATTGATTGTATTGAATTTGAGTGTAACTCTCCCACTTCCATGGACCATTAATTCTATAAGCATAACGAAAATGTGCCATCCCCATATTGGAATAAACTTTCGAAGCGCCTTTTGAATAATTCAAATCGCTTATTAGGAAATAATAATGCTTTGTTGTTTTATATTGAACTCTTGGACGTAACGAAAAATTCGTAAGCAAATCAGTATTTTTCATAGCTGAAAAACTTGCATCCACTGCTCCACTCCAACCAGAAGTATCATCGTAAATTCTTTTGTTTTCAATGTTTACAACTTGAGAAAATGATTGAAAAACAACTAAACAAAGAAATAAAAAGAGATTATTTTGGCGCATATTTATACAATATATAAGCAACTGCACCAAATAAGATATTAGGTATCCATACAGCAATAATTGGAGAAAAACCAACATTTACAGCTGCAACGTCCATTATTTTCATAGTGAAAATATAAACAAAAATAATTCCTAATCCCAACGCAATGTTTATACCAACTCCACCGCGTTTTTTTCTACTTGAAACAGAAACTCCAATTATTGTCAGAATATAAGTCGCAAAAGGAAGTGATGATCTTCGATATAATTCTAATTCGTAAGAAGGAACATTGGCCGCACCTTTAGCTTTTTCTTTTTTAATGAATTCCTTTAATTCTGTATAATTCATTATCTCAGCAATATTCTCTCTATGAGCCATGTCATCAATTCTAAAATTAAAAATGGTATCTTTTTCTTTCCCATTTATAATTTCTTCATTTAAGCCATTTATTTTTCGCTCGTAATAATCAAATAATTTCCATTTGTTGGTTCCTATGATATTCTTAGCACCTCTTGCTTTTAAAAAGTAAGTGACTTCATCATCATTATTTGTAACTTGAAGCACAAAATCATTGGCTATATTATCTTCTGAAACATAAGTAGCAAAATTTACCGAAACATTACCTGGAAACTCTGCGTAATAATCCTCGACATGTAATCCAGCCCTGTAATACTGATTATCAAAATCTAAACGAATCTTATTTGCTCGTGGTAAGATAAAATGATTCATTACTAAAGAAATAATCATCAACAAAGTCGCCGCAATCATATAGGGTCTTAGGAAACGATTAAAAGGCTTTCCACTATTTAAAATCGGAATAATCTCAGTGTCTGAAGCCATTTTTGCAGTAAACCAGATTACAGAAATAAAAATAATCATTGACGAAAACGTATTCCCGTAATAAAGCAAAAAAGTTAGGTAATATTTTAAGAAAATATCTGAAATGGGTGCTTGTTTTTCAATAAAATCGCCTAACCTTTCTGACATATCAAAAACCATAGACAACAACATAATAATCCCCAACATAAAAAAGAATGTTGATAGGAATTTTTTAATGATGTATTTATCTAATATCTTGAGCACCTGCCTTTGATTTTAAATTTTGGATTTTGGATTAACAAGTATTACAATTTTTGACCTAATTTCTTAACCATAACATTTTTCCATTCGGCAAAAGTACCATCTATAATACGAACTCTTGCTTCTTTTACCAATGATAAATAGAATGCTAAATTATGAATTGTCGCTATTTGAAAACCTAAATACTCTTTCGATTTAATCAAATGTCTCAAATAAGCTTTTGAATACGTTTGATCAACATAAGAAGTGCCATTTGGATCAATTACAGAATAATCTTTTTCCCATTTTTGATTCTTAATATTAATTATTCCTTCTGAAGTAAATAACATACCGTGACGAGCATTTCTTGATGGCATTACGCAATCAAACATATCGATACCCATTGAGATACATTCCAACAAATTAATTGGTGTTCCAACTCCCATCAAATATCTTGCTTTGTCTGTTGGTAAAATTCCACAAACTAAATCGGTCATTTCATACAAATCTTCATCAGGCTCACCTACTGATAATCCACCAATTGCATTACCGATTGTTCCATAACCTGCAATTACTTCAGCAGATTCTTTCCTTAAATCTTTGTAAGTACTTCCTTGTATAATTGGAAATAAATTTTGCTCATATCCATATAGAGGCTGAGTTGCATCCATTTGGTCATAGCATCTTTTCAACCAACGGTGCGTCATTTGCATCGAACGTTTCGCATAATTATAGTCACATGGATAAGGTGTACATTCATCAAAAGCCATTATGATATCAGCACCTATTTGACGTTGAACATCAATTGCTTTTTCAGGTGTAAAGAAATGATAACTTCCATCATAATGTGATTGAAATTTCACTCCTTCTTCTTTTATTTTTCGAGATCCTGATAAAGAATAGACTTGATAACCTCCTGAATCAGTTAAAATCGGTCCATCCCATCCAATAAATTTATGTAATCCACCTGCATTTTCTATTACATCCATTCCGGGACGCATATACAAATGATACGTATTACCCAAAATGATTTGAGCTTTAATATCATCTTTTATTTCATGTTGGTGAACACCTTTTACAGTTCCCGCTGTTCCAACAGGCATGAATATAGGAGTCTCAACCACACCATGATTAGTATGAAGTAGTCCAGCTCTCGCATTTGACTTTGAATCTGTATGTAATAAATCGAAGTGCATAAAATTGTTGAAAAATAAACGCTACAAAGATAATTGTATTTAGTTATGCTTGCCATATTTGCACCAAAGCTTTACACAAAATGCAGTTTATTCCAGAATTTGAGTATAATTTAACGATGATTTTATTTGTCGTTTTCTCCTTTACAGCCCTTATACAGCTGCTTTACGTGCTATTGATTCACGGAAAACTTTCTTTTTACAATCCA
>CALPUT020000222.1 GCA_943326825.2 Chryseobacterium gleum
AATAAACAATTAGAAATCGATCAAGAAAATAGAGTTAAGCAACAAGAAAATCAATTGATTTTAGATCGTTTGAATAAAGATTTGGCGTTATGGTCAAAGATGAATCTTTTAATAGGTGATGCACAAGGTAAAAAATTCTCCAATTTTGTTCAAGATTTAACGTTGAAACAGTTAATAGAATTTGGAAACAAACGATTGATTGCTTTTTCAGATCGCTATTTAATGGAGGTTGATGGTGAATCTGATGCGTTAAAAGTTATTGATACCTATATGGGGTATACTCAGCGAGCAGTAACTTCATTATCTGGAGGTGAAACTTTTAAGTTGAGTTTGGCATTGGCATTTGGTTTATCTGATTTGGCAGCAAAAAACATCAATATAGAATCATTATTTATTGATGAAGGCTTTGGTACGTTGGATCCTGAATCTTTAGATCAAGCGATAACCATTTTAGAACATATGCAAAATACTTCTAATAAATCAATTGGCATAATTTCTCATGTGGGAGAATTAAAAGAGAGAATCGGAACAAAAATTAAACTCAACCGAACTTCTGCAGGATATAGTTCGATTGAAATTGAAGCTTAAAAATTGAGTTCGATGAAAAGAAAATCAATCGTATTTTTCACAGGAGCGGGAATTTCTGCAGAAAGTGGTTTGCAAACTTTTCGAGAAAGTAAAGATGGTTTGTGGAATAATTATAAGATTGAAGATGTTTGTACGCCTCAAGCATGGGTAAAGAATCCTTCTTTAGTTCTTGATTTTTATAACTTAAGAAGAGAACAAAGTAAAGCAGCAAAGCCAAACAAAGGGCATGAATTGATTGCTCAGTTGGAACAGTTTTATAACGTTGTTGTAATTACACAAAATGTAGATGATTTACACGAACGAGCAGGTTCATCTAAAATTATTCACTTACATGGCGAATTGATGAAATCGAGATCAACGATAGATTCAAAGCTGATTTATAAATGTACTCATTCCATTCAGTTAAATGATAAGTGTGAAAAAGGAAGTCAGTTAAGACCGCATATTGTTTGGTTTGGAGAAATGTTAGAAGATTCCAAAATTGATGAATCTATACGATATGTTATGGAATGTGATATTTGCGTTATTATTGGTACATCATTACAGGTTTATCCAGCAAATGAAATTCCTTCAAATGTTTCTGAAAAATGTGAATTGATCTTGATCGATCCTAATTTTGTTTCTCATTCATTAGGTTCGAAAAGAGTGAAAGTTATACAACAAACGGCAATCGGAGGAATGGAAGAACTTTTTAGAGAATTAATTTAAAAATAGTATACTTTTTTGGCTTGATTTTAGTTGTATTGTTATAAATTAATATTTATAAAAAATGAAATCGTATTTAAGTCAAATCATCATTGCAGTTTCAATCATTATTACTGCTGTTATTTTATCAAACGGATACAAATCAAAAAATCATAGTGGTGATACTATTTCTGTAACAGGATTAGGTGAAAAATCATTTGTTTCGGATTTAATCGTTTGGAGTGGTTCATTTACCCGTAAAAGTTTGAATTTAAAAGAAGCATATGCGAATTTAAATGAAGATCGGGTTTATATTCAAAAATATTTGGTAGGAAAAGGAGTTAATCCTAAAGATATCGTTTTTACTTCAATTACAATCAATAAAGAGTTTGACACTTATTATGATCAGATAAGAAACACGAATGAACAAGTTTTTACGGGATATAAGTTGGAGCAATATGTTGAAATAGAATCGAATGAAGTTAATAAAATCGAAGGAGTTTCAAGACAAGTAAGTGAATTGATTAATTCTGGTGTAGAGTTTTATTCAAATAATCCTCAATATTACTACACGAAATTATCGGAATTGAAATTAGAGATGATTTCAGAAGCAACAAAAGATGCTTTAAAACGTGCTGAAAAAATTGCTCAAAATTCAGGAGGAAAACTAGGGAAGTTGAAAAAAGCAAATATGGGAGTGTTTCAAATTGTTGCTCAAATTTCTTCTGAAGATTATTCCTGGGGAGGATCTTTTAATACTTCTTCTAAGCGAAAAAAGGCAAATATTACAATGAAACTAGAATATCAAGTAGATTAAATAGTATAAATCTATTCAGTTTATTAACTTATTAACCTTTAAAAAAATTAAAGTTTTCTTAAAAAATCAACTTTAAAGAAACATATTACTCTTATCTTTGCGATATGAAAGAAATGATTTTAATTTTAGATTTTGGATCCCAATATACTCAATTGATTGCTAGAAGAGTAAGAGAGTTAAATGTTTATTGTGAAATTCATCCTTGGAATAAAGTTCCAACTTTAACAGAGAATATTAAAGGTGTAGTATTGTCAGGAAGTCCTTTTTCAACAAGAGATGAGAATGCTCCTAAACCTGATTTATCTGAAATTAAAGGTAAATTTCCATTATTGGGAGTTTGTTTTGGTGCTCAATATTTGTCTTTAAACTATGGTGGTGAAGTTTTGCCATCAACAATCAGAGAATACGGTAGAGCAAATCTTTCTTTCGTAAATGAATCACACGAATTAACAAAAGGAATGACGAATGGTTCTCAAGTGTGGATGTCACATGGGGATACGATTAAAAAAGTTCCGTCTCATTATGAAATTATTGCAAGTACTTCAGATGTTGAAGTAGCTGGATATCATGTACAAGGAGAAAAAACATATGGTATTCAGTTTCACCCAGAGGTTTATCACTCATTAGAAGGTGCAACGCTTTTGAAAAACTTTATCGTTGATATTTGTGAATGTTCTCAAAGCTGGACGCCAGATTCATTTGTAGATTCTACAGTTGAAGAATTAAAAGCAAAAATCGGAACAGATAAAGTTATTCTAGGTTTATCAGGTGGTGTTGATTCATCTGTTGCTGCAGTATTATTACATAAAGCAATTGGATCAAATCTTCATTGTATTTTCGTAGATAATGGATTGTTGCGTAAAAATGAATTTGAATCAGTTTTAGAGTCATATAAAGGAATGGGCTTGAATGTAAAAGGAGTTGATGCTTCTTCTAAATTCTATGCTGCCTTAAATGGATTAACTGATCCTGAATTAAAGAGAAAGGCAATTGGTAAAGTTTTCATTGATGTTTTTGATGAAGAGTCCAAATTAGTTGAAGATGCAAAATGGTTAGGTCAAGGAACTATTTATCCTGATGTGATTGAGTCTGTATCTGTAAATGGAGGACCTTCTCAAACCATTAAATCACACCACAATGTTGGAGGTTTACCAGATTATATGAAATTGCAAGTTGTTGAACCGTTACGTTTATTGTTCAAAGACGAAGTAAGAAGAGTAGGTAGATCATTGAATATTGCTGATGCAATTTTAAATAGACATCCGTTCCCTGGACCAGGTTTAGGAATTCGTATACTAGGTGAAGTAACAGCTGAAAAAGTAAGAATTTTACAAGAAGTAGATCATATTTTCATTTCTAGCTTGAAAGAGGATGGTTTATATAACGATGTTTGGCAAGCAGGTGCGATCTTTCTACCAGTTCAATCAGTTGGTGTAATGGGAGATGAGCGAACGTATGAAAATGCTGTTGCTTTAAGAGCCGTTAGTTCTACAGATGGAATGACAGCAGATTGGTGTCATTTACCGTATGAGTTTTTAGCTAAAATTTCGAATAAAATTATCAACCAAGTGAAAGGTATTAACCGAGTGACATATGATATTAGCTCAAAACCACCAGCAACAATTGAGTGGGAGTAATAGACTTAATTCTTGATTAACATTCTTAAAATAAACAAATAATGATAAAATATAGTTTAATTCTGTTCTTTTTTTGTTCAGCTATGTCGCTTTTTGCGCAACCTAAAGATGCTGAAATAGAAGTGAAAGATGGTAAAAAATATTATGTTCATTTTGTTCAAGCTGGAAATACACTTTGGGGGATACATTCTATTTACAATGTTCCTTTAGAAGATATTGTAAGTTCAAATCCAGGTGTTGAGAATGGTGTGAAAGAAGGTCAAAAATTATTAATTCCAATTGCTGTTTCAACGGTTAAACCAAGTGAGATTATAGGTGAAACCAAAACGTATACAGTTCTACCTCAAGAAACATTGTTTGGTATTTCAAAAAAGTTTGGAGTTAATTTGGAAGAATTGGTAGAAGCAAATCCCGGGACTGAAAATGGAGTGAAAGTTGGTCAAGTTTTGACAATTCCTGAATCAGATCATGTGGTAGAGAAATTACCAACAAATACAAACGTTAAGACAAGTACAGGTAAAGAATTAAATGTTGTTTTTTCGGATACAATTATTGAGCATTTAGTTTTAGCACATGAAACGATGTATAGTATTTCTAAACGTTTCATGGTTCCAGTTGCAGATATTCAAAAAATCAATGGGTTAAAGAATACCAAAATAAAAAATGGCGATGTAATTAAAATTCCTATTCGAAATGAAAAATTTCAACAATTAGAAGTTAGGGAAATTAAACCAATAGTATCAAGAACAGTTGATTCTACTCTCTTATTTAAAAAGAAAGATGAGTACTCCATTGCTTTATTGTTACCCTTTTATTTAGATAAACCCGAAGGAGCAAATAAAGCTGTTTCAGATTATGCAACAGAGTTTTACATGGGTGCTAAAATTGCAATGGATTCTTTAGAACGTCTAGGATTTAAAGCGAAATTATTTATTTATGATTCTAAGAATGATTCAGCATCTGTGAAATCAATCTTAAATAAAAAAGAATTCGCTTCAATGGATATGGTGATTGGACCTTTGTTTCCAGATAAAATGGGGATTGTAGCTGAATGGTGCAAGAAAAACAAAGTACGTTTTGTATGTCCTGTTGCTTCAAATGCAGCTATATTAAAGAATAATCAATTTGTATATTCTTCAGTACCGTCAGATATGACATTAATGGAAGGGGCTGCAAAATATCTTTTATCACTTAATTTACAAGATCAATTGGTATTAGTGAAGCCAACCAATTCAAAAGATCAGTTGTTATATGA
>CALPUT020000223.1 GCA_943326825.2 Chryseobacterium gleum
ACCTTTTACACGTGCCATATCGCTTAAGGTATTAATGTCAGAAAGTCCCATATGATCTTCTTGGATATTTGTTATCACTGCGACATCACATTTATTAAAGCCTAAACCCGAGCGTAAGATTCCTCCACGAGCAGTTTCTAAAACAGCAAAATCAACAGTTGGATCTTTCAAAATAAATTCAGCGCTTACAGGTCCTGTTGTATCGCCTTTTGTCAACATTGAATTTTGAACATAAATACCATCTGAAGTAGTAAATCCAACTCGGTAACCATTGTTTTTAACAATATGTGAAATTAATCTAGTAGTTGTTGTTTTTCCATTTGTCCCTGTTACAGCAATGATTGGAATAGTAAATGATTTCCCAACAGGATATAACATATCAATCACTGGAGCAGCCACATTTCTAGGTAAACCGTTTGCGGGAGCAAGGTGCATTCTAAATCCGGGAGCAGCATTTACTTCCAAAACAACACCGCCAGTTACTTCTAAAGGTTCATTTAAATTGTTAGCCATTACATCAATTCCACAAATATCAAGTCCGATAACTCTTGATATACGTTCGAAAATGAAAATATTATTTGGATGAACAATATCAGTAACATCAGTAGAAGTTCCACCAGTACTTAAATTTGCTGTTCCTTTTAAATGACATACTTTCCCTTTTTCTAAAATTGTTTCAAGTGTATAATTTAGTTTAGATAATTCATCATATGTTTCTCTATCGATACTAATTTCAGTCAAAACATTTTCGTGACCATAACCACGACGTTCATCCTGATTTTCAAGTTCAATTAATTGCTCAATAGTAGAAACGCCATCTCCAATAACGTGAGCTGGTTCTCTTAATGCAGCCGCAATAAATCGGTGATTGATTACTAAAATTCGAAAATCAAATCCTGAAATGAATTTTTCAACGATAATTTTTCTTGAATACTTTTTAGCATGTTCAAAAGCGACTAATGCTTCTTCCTTCGTTTTTACGTTTATAGAAGCCCCTTTCCCGTGATTACCATCTAATGGTTTGAATACCAATGGAAAGCCAACTCGGCTAATAACGGTTTCGATTTCTGATATTTCGCTTATACACATTCCATTTGCAACAGGAATAGCTGCTTCAGTAAGCATTTTTTTAGTTTCATCTTTGTTACTCGCCAAATCAACAGCGATTGAACTCGTTTTATCCGTCATTGTTGCTCTGAAACGAACCTGATTTTTTCCGTATCCCAATTGAACCAATGATTGATTGTTTAAGCGAATAAAAGGAATGTTTCTTGAAACTGCTTCATCTACAATACTTCCAGTACTTGGTCCAAAACGAAATTTTTCACGCATTTCGCGCATCGTTTTAATATCGTTTTCCAAATCGTATTCTACACCTTCAATCAAAGCTTCAGCAATTTTTACCGCTGCATTTGCTGCATAAATACCAACGTTTTCTTCTTTGTATGAAAAAACAACATTGTAAATGCCTTCTTTTCCCGTTCCTCTCGTTCTTCCAAAGCCACATTCCATTCCTGCAAGTGTTTGAATTTCTAAAGCGATGTGCTCTATAACGTGGCCCATCCAAGTTCCTTCTTTCACTCTTTCAAAGAATCCGCCTTCATTTCCTCTTGAACAACGGTGTTGAAACATAGTAGGAAGCAATTTTTCGATTCGTTCAGAAAATCCATCAATTAAATTTGTTGGACGTTCTTCTAATTCCTCTAAATCCAATTTCATCGCAATTAACTTGTTTCTGAAATTCGACCAATAATTAGGTCCGCGAAGTATTTTTATTTCAATAATTTTCATAATTTCATTTTATAATGTTGAATAAAAGCCTTTTAAAACAATTCAATAGGCTGTGATATCTCCTAAAGTCTTTTGACGTTGATGCACAAATTTAAATTACAATTATATTTTTTCAATTTACTGTTAAATATGGATTTTTCCACTAATTTACTAAATTGTTTATAAAAAAGTTAAAATCGAAATTTGTTTTGGATTTTAGAATTTCTTTTAATGTTATTTTTATATGAATTTTTAATGTAAACACGTTTGAAAATGAACAATCCCAAAGGAAAATTAATTGTAATTGGTGGTTCTGTTGATAGAGGAAGTTTTTCTGAAAGCAAAGATGATTTAAAGCGTAATTTAATGTTTTTTGAAAAAGGAATTTTGAAAAGAATTGCAATAGAATCATTAAAAAAGGATCTTTCTAAAATTGAAATAATTACTACTGCTTCTAATATACCTGAAGAAGTAGGTGAAGAGTACATCAAGGCCTTCGCTCAGTTAGGTGTAATGAATGTTTCTGTTTTAAATATAAAAACTAGAGAAGAGGCGAATGCTCCTGAAAATGTAGAACGCTTAAAAGTTGCTGATGTAGTTGTTTTTACAGGAGGTGATCAATTGCGTTTGACTTCTATTTTTGGAGGAACAGCCTTTCATCATTTGTTACTTGAAAAATACCAAAACGAAGAATTTATCATTTCAGGAACTTCAGCAGGCGCCGCGGCAAGTTCTAACAATATGATTTATCAGGGGAGCAGTCATGAAGCTTTATTAAAAGGAGAAGTGAAAATTACAGGCGGATTAGGATTTATAAACAACGTAATTATTGACACGCATTTTGTTCAACGTGGAAGAATTGGACGTTTACTTTATGCTTGTGCAAGCAACCCAATCAATTTAGGTATAGGACTAGGAGAGGATACAGGATTATTGATTGTCAATGGTAATAATATGGAAGCTATTGGTTCAGGTTTAGTTATGTTGGTTGATGGAACACATATGAAAGACACAAATATCACGGATGTTGAAATCGGAGAACCGGTATCGATTGAAAATCTAATTGTTCATGTAATGTCACTTGGAGATCACTATAATTTAAAATTAAAAAAACTCACCATCCATCACCGAAAAGATTTTGCAGTTTAGTTAATGTTTGATTTTTGATGTTGAATGTTTGATTTAAATTCAACATCAAAAATCTATAATTGAAAATTAATCTTTGTAAATCTTAATAAAAAGCTCTCCATCCTCTGATTTTTTCGCTCGATACATTCCTTCTGAATTGAAAGGCATTTCTATATTTCCATTTTTATCTATAGCGATTAAACCACCTTCTCCACCAATTTTTACAAGTTTATCCATTACTACAAAATCACACGCTTCTTTTAATGAAAGTCCTTTGTATTCCATCAAACACGAAATATCATAAGCAACAACAGATCGAATAAAAAATTCACCATGGCCAGTACAACTAATTGCACACGTTTCATTATTAGCATATGTCCCAGCACCTATTATCGGACTATCACCAACTCTTCCAAATTTCTTATTTGTCATTCCACCAGTGCTCGTCCCAGCAGCTAAATTTCCATGAATATCAAGAGCTACTGCTCCGACCGTTCCGAATTTCTTTTCACCATTTTCAAATTTATCAGTCGTATGGTCTAGAAAAACACCATCACTTTGTTTTGCCTGTTTTAATTGGTCAAATCGCATTTGCTCGAAAAAATAAGCATCCTCTTCAAATTCAGAATCAATTGTTTTCGCAAATTCAATAGCACCATTCCCTGCTAAAAAGACGTGTTCCGATTTTTGCATAATCCCTTTTGCTAGAGAAATTGGATTTTTGATATTTGAAATTCCAGCTACAGCGCCAGCAGACAAATCCTCTCCATTCATTATACTAGCATCCATCTCATTTTTTCCAGAGTTCGAAAAAACAGCACCTTTACCTGCATTAAATAATGGATTATCCTCTAAAGAACGAATAGCTTTTTCAATAGCATCTATAGAAGAACCTCCATTTTTTAGAATTGTTTCACCAGATTCTATCGCATTTTTCAAACCATCCAAATAGGCTTTTTCTTTCTCTGGAGTCATTGTGCTTTTTAAAATAGTACCGGCACCACCGTGAATTGCAATTGCATATTTATTCATAATCTATTCCAAATTTTATGTATTATTTAAAGGTAATAAAATAAAGTATAAATAGAGACTTAAGTTCAAGTAACAAATGCAACTTTTAGCTTTGAAGGGCTAAAAACTTCCTTTGTAATTCAAAAAAAAGCCAGATTCAAACATAGAACATGGCTTATAAATTTATTAAATCTGTATCGTCTATTTAGGACTAGTAACATCAAAAACTACTACTAAAGTAGTATTTACTTTCTCTTTTAATGTGCCGAAACTTGCATTTTAATTCTAATATGATTCATATGAAAAAACAAATTTTCCTTTTAGTTACTTTTTTTACTGCGTTTGCAGTATCCGCACAAGAAGTAGTTTCGTCTCAAGGTGAAACATATTCCAATGCTAACGCGACGATTGATTTCACTGTCGGTGAAGTGATTATTAACACAGGTTCGAATGGAACGAATAAACTGACACAAGGTTTCCACCAAACAAATTGGAACTTTTTAGGTTTGGAAGATTTTGCACCGGACTACGAAGCAACTATTTTCCCTAATCCAACTACTGATGTATTAAACATCAAAACAAGTAAGTTCGAGAATGTAGGCTACACGCTTTATGATGCTCAGGGAAAACTTGTAATGCAAAACATTCTTTCTGCAGAGCAAACTCCTATTCAAGTAAGTCAATTAGCTCTAGGAAATTATTCCTTGACGTTGAAAAGCGAAACAAAAATACTTAAGACGTTTAAATTGGTTAAAACACATTAAATAATTAAATCATGAAAAAAATACTATTATCAATCGTTGCAATAGCAACAATCACTTTAAGTTCTCTTGGCCAAGCGCCAGAAAGCTTCAATTACCAAGCTGTTGTTCGGAATGCAGGCAATATAATTTTGAACAACCAAGCAGTTGGTCTTCGCATGACGATCCAACAAGGCTCCATCGGTGGAACAACTGTTTATTCTGAAACATTTTCACCAACAACCAATGCCTATGGTTTAGTGAATCTTCAAATAGGAAACGGAACAGTTGTAAGTGGAACATTCGCTAACATCGATTGGTCAGCAG
>CALPUT020000224.1 GCA_943326825.2 Chryseobacterium gleum
GTCATCTAATGGAATGCCGTGATAATAGATTGTCAATGAATCTAATTGATGATTTGGTAAGTTTCCAGAGAAATTAATAGTCAGTAAATCAGTAGGTGTAAGTGTATGAGAAAGTAAAGATGAATGATAAAGAATAGAATCAATTGTCATGTTTGATGCAAGATCGAATTGAATTTGATTAAAAGTATTCGAATTTGGCTTGAAATAGGAAGTGATATCACCAGAAATAAATTTAAAAGCTGGGTCAATTTCCCAATTGCATCGGTGATAAATTAAATCGTAATTATTTGTTACTAAACTTTTTTCAATGTTTTGATTTGGATGGAATCCTTTTTTTTCTAATTCGATTAAATCATCATATTTGAAATTGTTATTTTGAGCAAAAAGTATATTACAAATTGCAAAGCACAAAACAACAACAATAGATAACCAAAATTTCATTTAATAAATTTAAAAACAATCAATTACTATAACAACAAAAGAGCAATTTTATTTCTAGATTAGTTTTTATCTTTTATTAAAATTTTCTTTTTACTGATTTCAAAAGTACGAGGATCAACTTTTTGTTTTGAAATAGAAGTTGCCGTAACAATTGCAATGAAATCAGGATATTCGATTTTGTATTTTAAATACATCGATTTCATTTGTTTGGTAACAAAGTTTTTATTTGAATAGGTGAATTTATTATACCATTTTGGATTGATAGGTAAAGAGTCAGTGTTGTAGTAAATACTTATCGTTTTTTCTTTGTAGTATGTGACTAATTCATCACACATTACCCCTAAGATTTCCTCTTTATTTCTATTCATTTGATACTTTAATATAGGTTCTCCTTTCTGTTGACAATCAAACCAGTATAATGTATCGGAATTGTTTTTTTTGATATATGTTTTGTTTGTTTGTTTTAGATAGAATTGCTCCAACATGATACCATCGTTATATTTTTCAAAAAAGTTTCCTTCTTTAAAATACAGAGTAGCATTTTGACCGAAAATAACTCTTAAAGCAATTGAATCGATAGAATTATTTTTAGGAATAAACGTATTGTGATATTCAATTATACCTTCAAAATAAGGTTCTTTTTTGGATGAACAGGAAAATAAACTAACCGAAATAATAGTAATAAGAATAACAGTATATAATCTGAAGTTCATCATGGTTGTGTTATTTTAATGCCTTTTTACTGAAAACGATTTTTCTATAAACAGCTGTAACGAATATACTATTTAAAGTCCCTAACAATAACATTGCTAAAAGTCCTACTGTTGAAGTCGACAATGGACTAAAATTAGCTTTAACGTTCTTTTTGTAATGTTTTCTCAACTCTGTAATAGTCATCGTTTCGAAAGCTTCATTAGAAGAACGGATTTCTTTTAAGGCTTTTGGATCTTTTATTTGTTTTTCAAACCACATTTCGCTTTCGGTAATTTGATGTCTGTTAAATTCTGTATCAATCTTCGCGTAATATAAATACATGAAAGTACTCACTAAAATAGCATATATTAAACCTGAAGTCATACCGTTTTTTATATCCTTCAATGCACTACTTTCTTCCTCGATTTCTTTTCGTTTTGTCAAATATAAACCAACAGAAATAGAACTTAATAATAGAAAAATATTAGTCATTACTGCTGGAACAAGCATTTCGTTTGCTTTCCCCATTCCTAAAAAACTAATTTTCACCATCATCCAAATGAAAGCGAATAAAACCCCAACTTTAACTGTAATTTTCATTTTAAGTATAAAAAAATCCCGATCTAGTTATCTAAATCGGGATAAATGTAATTATTCCTTTTCTTAACGATTCATTGAAACTAAGAATTCTTCATTCGACATAGTGTTTTCCATGTTTGATTTTAAGAATTCCATTGCTTCTACTGAATTCATATCAGCGATAAATTTACGTAACAACCAGATTCGTTGTAAAGCATCTTTTCCAACCAATAAATCTTCTCTTCTTGTTCCAGAAGCCAATATATCAATTGCAGGGAAGATACGACGATTAGAAATTTTACGGTCTAATTGTAGCTCCATGTTACCAGTTCCTTTAAATTCTTCGAAGATTACTTCATCCATTTTAGATCCAGTCTCTGTTAAAGCAGTTGCTAAAATAGATAACGACCCACCATTTTCAATTTTACGAGCAGAACCGAAGAAACGTTTTGGTTTGTGTAGCGCATTTGCATCTACACCACCTGATAATACTTTACCTGATGATGGTGAAACAGTATTGTAAGCTCTAGCTAAACGTGTAATTGAATCTAATAATATACAAACATCATGTCCACATTCAACCATTCTTTTCGCCTTTTCAAGAACCATATTAGCAACTTTCACATGGCGATCAGCTGGTTCGTCAAACGTTGAAGCAATTACTTCTGCTTTAACACTTCTGGCCATATCAGTTACCTCTTCAGGACGTTCATCGATCAATAAAACGATCAAATATGTCTCCGGATGATTTGCAGCGATTGCGTTTGCAACATCTTTCAATAACATTGTTTTACCCGTTTTAGGTTGAGCAACGATTAATCCACGTTGACCTTTACCAATTGGAGCAAACAAATCCATTACTCTTGTTGAAAGTGTTTCTTGTTTATGTCCTGTTAATTTGAATTTTTCATCAGGGAAAAGAGGAGTCAAGTATTGAAATGGAACACGATCACGAATGTATGAAGGATGACGACCATTAATTGATTCAACTTTAACTAAAGGGAAGAACTTTTCACCTTCTCTAGGAGGACGAATTGATCCTTTAATTGTATCTCCAGTTTTAATTCCAAAAAGTTTGATTTGACTTTGAGAAACATAAACATCATCTGGAGAAGACAAGTAATTGTAATCTGAAGAGCGCAAGAAACCAAATCCTTCTGGTAATACTTCTAAAACTCCTTCAGCTGTAACAATACCAACTAAATCATACATTTCTTCATCTTTCTCCAATTGTTGATTGATGGCGTTTTGATTGCTGTTGTTATTGTTTTGATTATGTTGAGGATTGATATTTCCTTTGTTGTTGTTGTTATTGTTGTTATTGTTTGGATGATTGTGTTGCGGTCTATTTTGTTGATTTGGGTTGTTTCGTTGTTGGTTTGGATTTTCACCTTGAATTACAGGTTTTTTGTAATTAGGGTTATTTGGGTTTTTGTGATTTTGATTTTTATTTTCAAAACGTTCTCTTTGTTGATTCTGAACAGGTTGTTTTGGTTCAATTTCTAATAAATTTTTGCCAGTTGTAACAGGTGCAACATTTTCTTTTGCTTCAGGAGAAACGGATTCTAAAATTACTTTACCACTTTTATCATCCTCTGTTTCGAATAAATTTGGTTGAACAGTTTTAGCTTCAGTAACAGCTCCAACAACAGCTCCTGTTGAAGATGCGATTTTTTTGATTGTTCTTGCTCTTTTTGGTCTAGGAGTTTCTAAATCTGTAGTTTCAACTTTAACCGAAATTTCTTCCGATTTAATTTCTACGCTAGATTCAGATTTCTCTATAACTTTTTCAACCTTAACTTTTGCTTCTTTAACCACTTTTACTTTTGGAGTTTTAGCTGGTTTAGAAGTTTCTTTTGGAACTGATCCTGAAATGATTTTTTCAATTAAATCCGCTTTTTTTAGTGCTTCGAAATCTTGAATCCCAATAGTTTTTGCAAATTCTTTTAAGTCAGGAAGTTTTTTACTCTCTAATTCTTTTTTATCCATAAAAAATGATAAATGTTTTCTATTATGAAACCAAAGGTTTGTTTATTTGAAATGTTTTGATTGTTGTAGGTTGTGATAAATTCGTAGTATCCCCACGATGCAATATTAAACATTTTCTTTATTTCGACAATAAAAAAACATACAAAAGGTTTAATTAGATATTAACATTAAATGTTTAATTTTTAATAATACTTATTAATTGATCTAAATTAGCTGAATTTCGCTTCAAATATTTTTGTAGTATATTTGAAAATAAATTTAGAACTTACATATGAAATCATTAAATACTTTATTTTGGTTCGTCACATCATTCATGTTGATTGGTTGTTTCTTTTATTTGGAGACCTTATTTCCAGGTATAAATAATAAAGTTTTTCAAACGATAAGATATCTATTAATGGGTATTTTATTTTTAATTTCTTTCAAACGTAAAAAAATGTCTTTGTGGATCTTTTCTGCAATGATACTTGCTGTAGAAGTAGGAATGGATTTCCCAGCTTTCTCTTTGGAAATGGAGCGATTTGGTAAGATTTTCCTTCGATTGATTAAATCATTAGTAGCTCCTTTGATTTTCGCTACGCTTGTTGTTGGAATTGCAGGTCATAGTAATTTAAAACAAATAGGGAGAATAGGTATAAAGAGTATATTGTATTTTGAAATCGTAACAACTGTTGCTTTATTTATTGGACTGTTAGCCATAAACATTTCTCAAGCAGGAGTAGGTGTGAAAGTTGAAACGACTCAAAAATTTAAAGAGAAATCAACTGAATTATTAAGTCAAAATTTAGAGCATAAAGATCACTTTGTAGACATTTTCCCTGAAAATATAGCCAAAGCAATTGCTGAAAATAATGTACTTCAAA
The DNA here is from genome assembly GCA_943326825.2 of Chryseobacterium gleum. Classification (GTDB taxonomy): domain Bacteria; phylum Bacteroidota; class Bacteroidia; order Flavobacteriales_D; family Crocinitomicaceae; genus CAIUKX01. Next base: position 4,566 of record CALPUT020000224.1, read on the forward strand.
TTGTTGTTTTTGCAGTTATTTTCGCAATTGGTTTAGGTATGGTGAAACATCCAAAACCGAAAGAAACAATCTTGAGTTTCTTTGAAGGCTTAAGTGAAGTAATGTTTAAATTTACTGATATTGTAATGTATTTGGCGCCAATTGCTGTTTTTGGTGCATTGGCAAGTACAGTAGCGAAATCAGGGGTTGATATTCTTCAGAATTTATTGCAATTAGTTGGAACATTGTATGTTGCTTTAATTGTTTTTGTTCTAGTTGTGTTTTTACCAATTGCCTTGTTATTTAAAATTCCAATCAAGCAATTTTTACAAAAGATTTACGAACCAGTTTCACTGGCCTTTGCAACAGCAAGTAGTGAATCTGCACTTCCAATCGCTATGGAGAATCTAGAGAAATTTGGTGTTGCAAAA
>CALPUT020000225.1 GCA_943326825.2 Chryseobacterium gleum
CTGCATTTATCAATTCAATTGTTGTATCTTCTTGAATCGCAGGTAAACTACAATTTAATTCCAATGCTAATTGTGTTTTCGCATTAATGAAATCAAATTCTGTTAAAATAGTTTGATATTCTTTAATTAATGGTTGGATATAATACTCATTTTGGTGCCGGTGGAAATAACGTTTTTGCTTTTAAAATTGGAGCTGATGAAGTTTTCCCTAATACAACTAATAACCCAATTGTTTCTCCTTTAGTTGAATTAATTGAATTGGAAAATGAATCAATTTCATATTTCCCAAATCCGGCTTCAGATTATTTAACAATTCAATTACCTGAAAATTGGTCAGGCAAAGTTTATCTGTCAGATCTACTTGGTAAACAATTGTTTGAACAAGAAAATCCAAATCAAATCGAATTAAACGACTATTCAAATGGTAATTACATTTTAACCTTCAGAAATTCAAAAGGATCAAAATTGAGTAAAATGATTACAATCAATCATTAACTACCATTCAAAGGCTTGTTCAGTAAACCATTTCCCTTGAACTCTTAGCGTTTGTTCAATAACATCTCTCACACAGCCATTCCCTCCCAAAACAGGTGATTGATAATGTGAAATTTGTTTGATTTCAACGCAAGCATCTTGTGGACAAGTTGCAACTCCAACTGTTCTCATAACTTTATAATCTGGAATATCATCTCCCATATACAAGACATCTGAATCATTTAGAGAAAATTTGTTTTTCAATTCCTCGTAAACATTTAATTTATTAGATGAACGAAGATGAACTTCTTTTACACCTAAACCTTCTAACGCATCTTTTACATCAACAGAGTTTCCTCCAGTAATAATGAAAATTTTATATCCTAATTTTGAAGCGTATTGAATCGCATATCCATCTTTAGAATTAAGACTTCTCATGAAATCCCCTTTATATAATATTATCTTACCGTCAGTCAATACACCATCAACATCAAAAATAAATGTATTTACAGTATTTAATCTTTCTTTATAACTTGTCATTTTTCTTTTGATATGTATTGACTATACTCGTTGAAAGCATTTGATAAATTTCTTTTGTCGTTCCGCTTAATTCTGTTAAATGGCTTTCTATCACTTTTGTATCATTTCTTCTAGAAGGACCAGTTTGAGCTTCATAAGGTGAAACTTCTGAAAGTTTATTAACTGTTTCAATCATTAATGGTTTTAAATATTCCCAATTTAAATTATTTTCATCCAAATATTCTTTTGCAAGAAAAGTTAAATGATTCGAGAAATTATTTACAAAAACTGCTGCCAAGTGCATTTTTTTTCGTTCAATAGAATTTGAAATTGAAACATTCGAACTGATTAACGAAGCTAACTTAATTAACTCATTTGTAAATTCTGCATTGGTTCCTTCAATAAAAAAAGGCACTTCCTTAAGATTTAACTCTTTACTTTTTGAAAAAGTCTGTAAAGGATAAAAAACACCTATATTTTCGAAATCTGGTAATGTTGATAATTCAATACTACCAGAAGTATAAGCTGTTTTTAAAGTAGCCGGAATCTGTTTTACAACTTCTATAACAGAATTATCATTGACACAAACTAAAACTAAATCACAAGCTGGTATTGAAGAAATATTTGAAAAAAAAGGTACATTTAATTCATCAGAAAGTTCTTTTGCTGAACACTGATTCAAAGAATAAACTCCAACAATATTGACAACTTTCGCTAAAGCCTTTGCCAAATGTGAACCAACATTTCCTGCACCAACAATGAATATGTTTTTAATTTCCATATTCAAAGATAGTTAATTCTTAAAATATTATACTTCTTCAGAAAGTATTAATGTTTTAAGATTTTGACAATCTCCTTTGAAGGCTGAAAATATTTGACATTAATGCTTTCTACCAAATATTCTATAATTGAATCATCAATATATGAAAGATAAAATACCTCTATTGAATGTTCATTATCAATATAATTAAAATCAAAAACCCCTTTTTTTTCAAAAAAATTATTCTCTAATTGTTGAATCTCTTCTGAAGTTAATGCTCTACAATATTTTATGGTATGTTTGATTTCATAATATCCTTTATCGACAAGGGATTTTCTTGATTCTTCAAAATTTTTCGTAAATAATGAATTTGATTGAGAAAAAGAATCAAAAACAAAACAACAAAACACTACTGTCAACACTTTAAATATTTTCATCATTTATTAATTATAAATTCAACAATTTTAGCACCATTTTTTTCATTTGAATATTTCAAAAAATACAATCCGTTTTCAAAATCATTTGTTTCAAAAAACATATTTTGAATACCTTTTGAGGAATTCAATTTAACATCAATAACTTGTCCCAACTGATTAATTATTTCTATTTTGCTTAATAATTCCTCTTCATTATTAAATTCAATAATAAAATAATCTTTTGAAGGGTTCGGGTAAACAGATAATAAACCAAAATTTTCAGCTCTTCTATTAATTGAAACAACTTCTGATTTTTCAATAGAACCATTAAAATCTATTTGATCCAATCTATAATAAACAACACCAAATTTAGTTTCTCTATCAGTGAATGAATAATCGTTTACTTTATTTGAATTACCATGACCATCAATCAAAGCAATTTCAATAAAATCAACTCCATCATATGATCTTTTTAAAGAAAAATAATCGTTATTGATCTCATTTGCTGTTTGCCAAATTAAATTATTACTATTTGACTCAATTATCCCATTGAAATAAACCAATTTTACGGGTAATACTCCTATTGCAGACCAACCTGAAATTGTAAAATCACAAACATCTCCAGCTTGTCCATCTACCATTAAATAATAACTATTCCCAATGGTTAAGCCTGTAGCAGTAACAGTTCCTGACACTTGAGCATTTGGATTAAAACAATTTGATTTAGATGTAAAAGAAGTACAACATCCGCCAGATCCTGAAGATAAACCAAAAACTTGTGCTTGAATACCCCATGCATAATCACAGTTATTCACAGTGGTAAAGTTGAATATTTCTGTTGTTGATGTCGCAGTAAATTTATACCATGAATTGTTATCAATAGAACCACAGAATATACTACTTAGATTGGACGGTGAATCTGTTGTATATGTGGAAGATGTATTGGAAGAAAAACTAACTCCTCCTTTACTTAACGTTGCTGGATTACTACAATAATCATTTGTTGCATCATTTCCACAAGTTGCATTATAATCCATACTACAAATACCAAAAGTCCCAACTTCAGCATTTCCAAATGCCCAGCAACGAATATACAAAGTAGCACCTGGTGATTGACCGGTTAAAATAAGCATTGGCATGGTAGCTGAATTATCACTACTATTATCGTCACATGAAACTAATGATAATGAACCACAGGCACCAGAATAAGCTGCCATTCCTAAATCTGTAATTACATTTTCAGAAGTGTTAATTTTAACACTCCCTGAAGCAGGAACTACAACTTTAAACCAAATATCTCTTCCTGAATAACTTGCACATCCTGGAGCTGGAACACCTGAAGTTGATGTTGAATTACTTGTACTTCCAGAAGTATATGCAACACACTGTGAAGATGTTGATAGTGAAATTGCAGAACATGGATTATCATTTACTGGTGGAATATTGTTTTGTACACAAATACTAAAAGTACCTGTACCGGAACTAAATTTCCATATTCTTATGTAATATACACTTCCAGAAGTAAGTCCAGTTGCAGTTATTTCAGACATTAAACTTGGTCCACCATCATCATCACAAGAAATTTGAGACGAACCTGATGAACAATTTGTAGCTGAATACAAGGCCATTCCACTATCTGTGATTGTTCCGGCTGTTGAAGTGATTGTAACATTTCCACTTGCTGGACAAGTAAATTTATACCATCCATCTGAAGCTGTTCCGATTGTTGCGCATGTGGGAGTTCCAAACTCTGTTCCTTTTGTTAATCCAACTGTCGTTCCAGCTGAATATGAACAGGTTGATGATACAGAAAGTGTAGTAGCAGCACAAGGTGTATCGCCTTGTGCAAACATCATTTTAACAATAAAAAATGATGCCGTGAAAATAAATTTCTTCACTTGTTTTTTGTAGTTTAATAGTAAATTCGATGCAAATTTAATTAATTAAACTAATTGATAATATAGAAAAAATGTTTTTTTAAACAATTTATTGCTAAAGTTGTTTATTTATTAACGATAGCTTCACCAAGAGTCTCATAATTAATACCATCAAATGTTCCTGATGACATCATTAATAAAACTGAATTATCCCAGTTTTGTTGGTTGATAAAATCTAAAACGTCTTGAGTTTCCGTTTTAACAACTACATTACCGCCAAAAGATTTTTGAACTAATTCTATTGTAATTGGCTCTAATTTTTTATGTTTTACGACATCATGACTAAAATAAACTAACGCTTCATCCGCTTTACTCATCGAGTCTAAATAGTGAGGTAAAAATTCCTTTTTTAAAGAAGAGAACGTATGTAATTCCATACAAGCAACTACTTTTCTATTTGCATATTGTTCTTTCACAGCTTTTGTTGTCGCCTTTAATTTAGAAGGTGAATGAGCAAAATCTTTGAACATTACAAATTTATCATTTTCAACTACTTTTTGTAATCTTTTTCCAGCTCCTTTAAAATTTGAAATGGCAGTAAAAAAATCAGATGGTTGAATTCCTATGGCCTCTCCTATTCGCATAGCGCCCATTAAATTTTGAAGATTATGCTGTCCAAATAATTTTAAATCATAAAATTGTCCTTCAAAACATAATCTTGTACCTTCATTTGTCACTTCATATTCAGGAGTTGAATAAGCAACCGTTCTTACTTTTGAATCATATTTTATTCCCAATTTATTGACCTCATCATCTTCTGAATTGTAAACGAATGTACCTTTTGTATCAATCAAATTACAGAAAATATCAAATTGTTCAACATAATTATCGAAAGTTGGGAAAACATTAATATGATCC
>CALPUT020000226.1 GCA_943326825.2 Chryseobacterium gleum
ATAGTATTGGAGGGATTCCAATTATTGATGATGCTGGAAAATTAGTTGGTATCGTTACAAACAGAGATCTTCGTTTTGAGAAAAACAGCTTACGACCGATCAAAGAAGTAATGACGAATAAAAACATTGTTACAGCAAGCGATGGAACAAGTTTAGCAACGGCTGAAGGAATACTTCAAGAAAATAAAATCGAAAAATTACCAGTAGTTGATGTTACCAATAAATTAATTGGTTTGATTACTTACAGAGATATTATAAAAGTAAAAGAACATCCAAATTCTTGTAAAGATTCATACGGACGTTTAAGAGTTGCAGCAGCAGTTGGTGTGACGAATGATACAATCGAAAGAGTTGATGCTTTGGTTGAAGCCGGAGTAGATGCAGTGATTATTGATACAGCTCATGGACATACACAAGGTGTTGTAACAAAGTTAAAAGAAGTAAAAGCAAATTTTCCAAACTTAGATGTAGTTGTAGGAAATATCGCTACAGCTTCTGCAGCAAGATATTTAGTGGATGCTGGTGCCGATGCTGTAAAAGTAGGTATTGGTCCTGGATCAATTTGTACGACAAGAATTATTGCAGGTGTTGGCGTTCCGCAATTAACAGCAGTGAATGATGTAGCAAGAGAATTAGAAGGTACAGGAGTTCCTGTTATTGCTGATGGAGGCATTCGTTACACAGGAGATATCGTAAAAGCAATAGCTGCAGGAGCAGATTCAATTATGGTTGGATCAATGTTTGCAGGTGTAGAAGAATCTCCGGGTGAAACAATTATTTTTGAAGGTCGAAAATTCAAGTCTTATCGAGGAATGGGATCATTAGAGGCTATGCAAAAAGGATCAAAAGATCGTTATTTTCAAGATGCTGAGGATGATGTTAAAAAATTAGTACCAGAAGGAATATCAGGAAGAGTTCCATATAAAGGTAATTTAGATGAAGTAATGTATCAAATTATCGGAGGATTAAGAGCTGGAATGGGTTACTGTGGTTCTGTAAATATAGAGAAGTTAAAAGGTGCTGAATTCGTTAGAATAACAAATGCAGGAATGAAAGAATCTCATCCGCATGATGTCACGATTTCAAGAGAGGCACCAAATTATAGTATAAAATAATGTTAAAATTGTTTCGTTTAACAGAAGTTAAATTAAATTTATCAAAAAATAACCTTTATTAAGAAATGAAAAAGTATATATTATTCGTAGTTAGTTCTTTATTTGTATTAAACACATTTTCACAACAAGATCCTGTTTTACTTGAAATTGGTGATAAAAAAGTAACTAAATCAGAATTTTTACAAATTTATTTAAAGAATAATCCGAATCCCAAATATGATAAACAATCATTAGATGAGTATATGGAATTATTCAAAAAATTTCAATTAAAAGTTATTGAAGCTGAGAGTTTGGGATATGATACGATTCCAAAATTAAAGAAAGAATTAGAAGGTTATAGAAAACAATTAGCAACACCATATTTAATTGATTCTGTAACGAATAAAGCATTGGTTAAAGAAGCTTATGAGAGAACGAAAAAAGAAATTCGTGCTTCACATATTTTATTAAGAATTGAACCAAATGCTTTGCCAGCAGATACTTTAAGAGTTTATAATCGTTTGTTGGATATTAAAAAAAGAATTGAAAACGGTGAAGATTTCGCGAGTGTTGCGAAAGGTAAAATGGGATCAGAAGATCCATCTGTTGTAAATAATGCTGGTGATTTAGGTTATTTTACTGCTTTTCAAATGGTTTATCCTTTTGAAGAAGCAGCTTTTACAACACCAATTGGTAAAGTTTCAAATCCAGTTAGAACTCGTTTTGGGTATCATTTAATTTATGTTACTGATATACGTAATGCTAGAGGTACAATTAAAACGGCTCACATCATGGTTGCTGTTCCAAAAGGTTCTTCAAAAGAAGATGTTGAGTCTGCTTCAAAAAAAGCAAACGAGATTTATGCGGATCTACAAAAAGGTGGAAATTTCGAAGAATTGGTAAAAAAGTATTCGGATGATCCTAGTTCTAATTCTAAAGGAGGAGTTTTACCAGCTTTTGGAACAGGTACAACTACTCGAATGGTTCCAGCGTTTGAAGAGACTGCATTTGCGTTGAAAAACAATGGAGATTATTCAACTCCAGTTAAAACAGATTATGGTTTTCATATTATTAAAAAAATTGAATGGACAGATGTTCCTTCTTTTGAAACAGCTAAAAAAGAATTACAAGGAAAAGTAAATAAAGATGAGCGTTCTTTGAAAACGCAAGAATCGTTTGTTTTGAAATTGAAAAAAGAATATAAGTTTAAAAACAAGTCTACAAAAACGTTGAAATGGTTTGAATACAACTTAGACACAACTTATTTCGAAGGGAAATGGACAGCTGAAAAATTAAAATCAAACAAGCCATTATTTATATTAGATGGTAAAAAGTTTAATCAAAAAGAGTTCGCTTTATTTTTAGAAGGAAATCAAAGAGGTGCTAAAAAAGAAGATTTCCATACGATTGTATCAAATCAATATAAAAAATTCGAGAAAGAAGCGATCTTAGGATATGAAGAATCTAAATTACCAACTAAATATCCAGAATTTAAAGCTTTGTTAAATGAATATCATGATGGAATTATTTTGTATGAAGTAATGACTGATAAAGTTTGGAACAAAGCAATGAAAGATACCAATGGTTTAAAAGATTTTTTCGAAAAAAACAGAGATCATTATATGTGGGGTAAACGAGTGAATGCAATGGTTTATGAATGTTCAAACAAGGAAATTGCTGCTGAAGTATTCAAAATGATTCAAAACGACACGATAAATTCTAAACATGTAATTGAGAAAATAAATAAGGAGAGTGAATTAAATTTAAGAGTGAAAACCAATAAATATGATATTGCAGTTACTCCTTTCTTGAAAGATCAAAATATTGCGATGGGAATTAATAAACCATACGAATTTGAAGGTAAAATTTATGTGGTTAAAGTTTCTGAAGTATTAGCTCCAGGAAAAAAAGAATTGACTGAGGCAAAAGGAGCAATTACATCAGATTATCAAAATTACTTAGAAAAAACTTGGTTGGAAGAATTGAATAAAACACATCCAATTAAAATCAATGATACAGTTCTATACTCTATTGGTAAATAAGATAATATACAATTATAAACAGGCTGGCTTAGTTGTCAGCCTGTTTTGTTTATTGCTTTTCACAAACTGTTCAGGTGATACTACTATAATAGCATCTGTTGATAAGAATGAATTGATAAAAGATGACGCCACTTTAATGATAAATCATTTAGGCTATTCTACTGAAAACCCAAAAGAATGAAATGTTTTGTTTTGATTTGTTTTGGAGTGAACTACAAATGCTAAAAGAAGCCAAAGTACTTCATAAATTTAAAAAGTATTTCTTGTTAAAAAATGATAAAGATTTAGCACAAGTAAATTCAAATGCTAAACTTTACGCGGATGATTATTATTTTAATGATGAAAATTGGATTTATTTTTCAGAATTAACGAAAGAAATTCCATTGAAAAATTATAACATTGACAATATAGTTTTAAATAGAACAAAGACGTACTTTAGCGATGATCAATATGTTTATTTTTTAAATATTATTGATTTCAATTTAAAAGATGAGACGCCACCGTTCGATTTTTTAAAGGTCAATTAAAAGAAATGATCCTTGCGAAAAGGATGAATAAATTAAGAGAGGAAAACGAATCTAAATGGATTCAAGAAATAAAAAAGAAGCATGAAATTAAAATTAATATTTAGTATTATCTGTTTAAGTACAACGGTTGTATTTGGTCAAAAAGAAAATGTTGTTGACAAAATCGCGGCTCAAATTGGAGACAATGTCATTCTAAGGTCTGATATAGAAGCTCAAAAAATCCAAATGATTCAAGCGAAAATGGATGTTTCTTCAGCAACTGACTGTTCGATATTAGAAGAATTGATGTACCAAAACCTATTAATGAATCAAGCGAAGTTGGATAGTTTAGTTGTTTCTGATGCTCAAGTTGACGGTGAAATGGAAAATCGTTTGAGAATGTTGGAACAGCAAATTGGTAGTCGACAAAAATTAGAAGAATTTTATGGAAAATCGACTTCTCAAATTAAAGAGGAATTTAGAGCGAGCATTAAAGATCGATTGTTAGCTCAAGATATGGAGTTTAAAATTACTGAAGGTATAACTGTTACTCCAAAAGAAGTCAAAGAATATTTCTCTACAGTTATTGATGATAGTATTCCTTTTATTAATTCAAAATTAAGTTTTCAGCAAATCGTTTACTATCCTGAAATTACAGAAGTAGATAAAAAAATGACGTATGATAAATTGAATGATATTCGAAATGGAATTTTAGCGGGAAAAAGTTTTGAGACTCAAGCGAGAATTCATTCAATGGATCCAGGAAGTGCTTCTCAAGGAGGTAAATACAAAGCTACTAGAGGTATGATGGTTCCGCAATTTGATGCAGCTGTTTTCAGTTTAAATGTAGGGGAAGTTTCTCCTATTTTTGAGACGAGTTATGGATATCATATTGTGACGTTATTAGATCGAAAAGGAGATGATTATACATGTCGTCATATTTTGTTAATTCCAGAGTATAGTAACAAAGCATTGGAGATGGCTTCGTTAAAAATGGATTCTTGTTACAAGCAATTAGCAGCAAAAGAAATTACATGGGATGAGGCTGTTTTGAAATATTCAAATGACGAATTAACAAAACAAAATAAAGGGATAATCACAAATCCAATCAACGGAGAGCAAACATGGGATATGGAAGATTTAAATCAAGTGGATCAACAAATCTATGTGTTAACGGATGCATTAGAAAAAGGCGATATAACTACTCCAAATATGTATGTTGATATTTACGATCACAAACAAGGAATAAGAATTGTTCGATTAATGGACAGAAGTGCTCCTCATAAAGCGAATTTAAATGATGATTTTAC
>CALPUT020000227.1 GCA_943326825.2 Chryseobacterium gleum
TATGATCGCACAAATGTGTGATGATTTTATTAATCAAGAGGTTTATCCTGTTATCGATAGAATTGATGCGATGGAAGAAGGTTTGATGGTTTCATTATTGGATAAAGCTGGTGAACTTGGAATGTTAGGCATGTCAGTTCCTGAAGAATTAGGAGGAATGGGTGTTGACTTTAAAACATCTTTACTGGCTACTGAACGTTTAGGTAAAGGTCATTCTTTCTCGGTGGCTTATGGAGCCCATACAGGAATTGGGACTTTGCCATTATTGTATTATGGAACAGAAGCTCAAAAAGCAAAATATATTCCTTTATTAGCTTCGGGTGAATGGAAAGCATCATATTGTTTGACAGAACCAGGTTCAGGTTCGGATGCAAATTCAGGGAAGACAAAAGCAACGTTAAGTGAAGATGGAACTTATTATAGTATAACAGGTCAAAAAATGTGGATCACAAATGGTGGTTTTGCAGATTTGATGACTGTTTTTGCTAAAATTGGTGACGATAAAAATCTTTCTGCTTTTTTGGTTGAAGCAAAATCTGAAGGAGTTTCTTTGAATCCAGAAGAAAAGAAAATGGGTATTAAAGGTTCTTCAACACGTCAAGTTTTCTTTAACAATGTTAAAGTTCCAGTTGAGAACATGTTAAGTGAAAGAGAGGCAGGTTTTAAAATTGCCCTTAATATCTTAAATATTGGACGTATTAAATTAGGAGCTGGTGTTTTAGGTGGTTCTAAAGCGACAATTACTGATTCAGTAAAATATTCTAATGAACGTGAGCAATTCGGCCGTTCAATTTCTAAATATGGAGCAATTCGTTACAAATTAGCTGAACAAGTAATTCGTACGTTTGTTGTTGAATCAGCAATTTATAGAGCTGGACAAAACATTGATGATGCTATTAAGCATCATGTTTCAGAAGGAATGGATAAAGGTGCAGCAACATTAAAAGGAATTGAAGATTATGCTATTGAATGTGCGATCTTAAAAGTAGCAGGTTCTGAGTGTTTGGATTTTGTTGCTGATGAAGCTGTTCAGGTATATGGTGGAATGGGTTATTCTGCAGAATCTCCAGTAGAGAAAGCTTATAGAGATTCTCGAATCAATCGTATTTTTGAAGGGACGAATGAAATCAATAGAATGTTAATTGTAGACATGTTATTGAGAAAAGCAATGAAGGGAGAATTAGATTTATTAACGCATGCGATGAAAGTTGCAGGTGAATTAATGAGTATTCCTGAAATGAAAGATCCTTCAGATGCGATTTTTGCTAATGAATACAATTATTTGGAAGGTTTCAAAAAAACAATCTTAATGGTAGCTGGATCTGCAGTTCAAAAATTAGCTCAGTCTTTATCAAAAGAACAAGAAATCTTAATGAATGTTGCAGATATAGCAATTCAAATTTACCAAGCGGAATCAGTGTTATTAAGAGTTGAGAAATTGATTTCATCAAAAGGGGAAGCAGCTGCACAAGTAGAAATTGCAATCGTAAAAACATTCTTTTATGATGCGGCTTCAAGAGTTGAAAAAGCAGGAAAAGATGCAATCAATTCATTTGCTGAAGGTGATGAGGCTCGAATGATGTTAATGGGATTAAAACGATTCACAAAAACAGAAGCTTTCAATCCGAAAGAAGCAAGACAATTAATTGCTAATAAATTGATTGAAGCTAATCAATATTGCTTTTAATAATAAATAAAATTTGATTATAGATTAGGCTGTCCCAAAAGGATGGCCTTTTTTAGTTGATAGTTAATGGTTAATCGACATTTTCTAGACCACATTCAATTTCATCCTCATTTTTCACAATTTCTGAAGGGACTTTTATTTTACTAAAAAGGAAATTGTAAAAATCATCCGAATGGAATACTCTTTCTAATTCTCCATGTCCATATGAAGGGTGAACAGTATAAATTAAGTTTGTTCCACCATTACAATTCCGAATAGCATCCACCATTTTATCCGATTCAGAAATTGGTACAGCTCGATCTAAACGTCCATGTTGAATCCATAAAGGGATTTGAGCAAGATTACAGCCGTCAGAAGTGTTTCCTCCACCACATAGCGCTACAGCTCCCGCAATTAATTCAGGGTATTTACCCGCAAAATGTAACGTCCCATACCCTCCTAAACTCATACCCGCTACATATACTCTTGTTGTATCTGTATTGTAATGATTTTGAATATAGTTAAGAACACTTAGAACTTTTTCTGGTTCCCATCCTTTTCCCATCGCAACTTGAGGAGCAACTACTATTGCTGGAATTTTTCGTCCTTTTAAAATCTCATTTATTATTCCGTAACGTTTTACGATTTCTAAGTTATTTCCGGATAAACTTCTTCCATGAAGAAAAATTAAAATAGGTGGCTTAGCGTTTAGTATACTATCTGAAGGTAGATTCATTAAAAATGGATAATCAGCCCCCCCTTTTACAGCGGATAATTGTGAAAATACATTTGTGAAAATATATAATTGAAATATTAGTATTATTTTGAATTTAGTCACCTTTTGTTTTCTAGTTAGGATTTTAATTAATGATATATCTAATTGAAATAGATGTGTCAAAAAAGTTGCTCCCTCTATTTACGAAATCTAAAAATGGTTTTATTTGAAACTGAAAAGTAAATGGATAGTTAGCCAAATCATACTCAGCACCTAAAATTAAATCAATACCAACTGAATAGTATGTATGTTTATAATTGCCATAAGGATAATTATAGGCATAATAACCGTAGTATGAATAATTATGGCTGCCAAAATGCATTCCTCCTCCATATAACCAATTCAATCCTTTTACATCATCAAAAGGTTTATGAAATTCTATCAATCCAGTGACTTTATTGCTATTGTAAAATAATCCAGTTGATAAAATACCTTCTACTGCCATTTTATCACTTAGAAAATGCTTATAAGTTAAACCGAAATCAGTTCCAGTAATTACACCTACACTTGATTTATAACCATCTCCACCGTTAAAATCTTGACTAAAAAGTGTTGAATTAGTAAAAACTAAAAATGACAGGATTAATAAATAGATTGTCGTTTTCATCTTATGTTATTGAAAAATTATTGATTGCAAAGTTAGCTTTTTTTTTAAATTTTAATACCTAATTATGCTTTATCAATTCCCTTTTGTGACATATTAACAAAAAGCATGAAATGCTAGAAAAGAAATTTATAGGGTTAAAAATTACTTTCTTTTAGTTTTTTTTCGGACAAACTATTCTCTCTAGTATTTAAATTATACATTATTGCTAAAATCCAATAGATAACTTATATCCAACTTGACAATTTTTGATAAAGTAGAACTGTAAAGCTTTTGAGATTAGCGAGTTGATTACCAATAAAATCGATTTAGATTGAAATATTTATTTCTTGGAATGCAATTTGCTCCACAAACCATTTTGAGATCTATTAATTGAAATTTAATTAAGCAGTGATCAATAAATTAAAGACAATCCCCTATTTATCATTTGTTCATGAATTCACCAATAATGTATAATATTTCAGCTTTTTGTTCAGTAGTACCACTATTACACATATCATTATGAAGCGTGTTTTTAAGTTGTACAATTTTTATATCATTTTCTATTAGTTCTTGGTCTGTTGGAATAACACCTTCATCTGCTTTTTGGTCAGATGATCTTATTGATAATATTTTTGGTTCAGATGTTATAGGAATTGGCATTCTTCGATTATCTAAAGAAATAACTCTTTTAATTTCGTTTGGATATTCAGCAGCAAAAAGCATAGACATATCTCCACCATTTGAGTGTCCAATCAAAGTAATATCTGAAGTGTCAATATAATTAAATTCTGAAGCTAAACTATGAATTGAGAATTGAATGTTTTTGATCCCTTTTTCCCAATTTGGCATTCTTAACTCTCTCAAATTATCACCATTCATTGTTAACGAATCATCACTAGGTAATTCATGTTGAAGACTGACCACAAAATACCCTTTAGAAGCAAGGAAATCTGCTATAAATGAGTAATCTAGGTAAGATTTACCACTATTGTTTCCATAGCCATGACTAATAATTACTAGTTTTTGAGAAGATGTAGTTTCGCTCGTTTTTGGTTGGTAAATAATTATTGGAATTGAACGGTCTCTAATTGAATCGAAAATTTCTGAGCGCAAAACTCTAACAGGCATATTCCCAGTTTTTTTTGAATATAAACCGTACTCATGATTTTCAGTAACTGCGATTTCTTGAGCAAAAAACAAAGGTGTTATAGCTAAGTTTAAACAAATAAAATACATTAGTTTCATAACATGTTGTATAAGTGAATAATGAATATCATTATAATCTAATACTTATAAAAACGAAAAATGTTGCAAAATAGTATGATTTTAATATTTAACGATTTAAAACCACGAATCATTTGGTTCTCATTTCCTAAGAAATAAGTTGTTCAAAAAAACCGCCAATTTGTTTTTCTTCATCAACGAAATGTATTTCATAAATCCAAAATCGATCTTCATTAAATTTATCTTTTGAAGACATTAATTCTGTATTTTCAGGATGTATATAATTGATTTTATCTTCTCCTAATAGAACCTCATGTGGAAAGTTACCTACTAAATGGCCACAATGGTCATTGCCATAGTTCCAGCCATATTTCAGCGCAAGTTCTTGAGTGAATTTATAAAATTCTGCTCCTGTTAATACTTCTTTATTTTGATCGTAAAATGTCTTTCCATCTAACCATGCAGCTTCTATATCTGATTTTAATTTTAACATTAAATGATCTTCTCCTATAACATATGTTCTGCCAAAATCAGCCTCCCATTCGTCGAAAACAGGGCCAAAATCAAAGAATAAAATGTCATTCGATTGCAACATTAACACTGGTGGATTTTCTTGGTAAGGTAATAAAGTGTTTTTTCCAGATCGAACAATTCGTTTATGCCAATATTTTTTTATACCAAATAAATTTTCAGCAA
>CALPUT020000228.1 GCA_943326825.2 Chryseobacterium gleum
GTATTATTTATGGTTACGAAGGGGTTCGTGATGCTTTAACAACAGGTCGTGGACGTATCGTAATGCGTGCAAAAGCTGAAATTGAAGAAGTAAACGGAAGAGAACAAATCATTGTTACTGAGATACCTTATCAAGTTAACAAAGCTGAAATGATAAAAAAAACAGCTGAGTTAGTAAATGATAAAAAAATTGAAGGAATTTCTGATTTACGTGATGAGTCTGATAGAAATGGAATGCGTATCGTTTACGAATTAAAACGTGATGCAATTCCTAATGTTGTTTTAAATAAATTATTCAAGTTTACTCAACTACAAACTTCTTTCTCTGTTAATAATATTTGTTTGGTTGATGGAAGACCACAATTATTAAACTTAAAAGATATTATTTACAATTTCGTTGAATTCAGACATGAAGTTGTTGTAAGAAGAACAAAATTTGAATTACGTAAAGCTGAAGAAAGAGCACATATATTAGAAGGATTAATTATTGCATCAGATAATATTGATGAAGTAATTAAATTAATTCGTGCTTCAAAAAGCCCAGATGAAGCTAGAGAGAAATTAATCGAACGTTTCTCACTTTCAGAAATTCAAGCAAGAGCAATTGTTGAAATGCGTCTACGTCAGTTAACTGGACTAGAGCAAGATAAATTGCGTGCTGAATACGATGACTTAATGAAATTAATTGCTGATTTAAAAGATATTTTAGATCGTAAAGAAAGAAGAATGCAAATCATTAAAGATGAATTATTAGAGATTCAAGCTAAATATGGTGATGAGCGTCGTTCTAGAATTGAATATTCAGCAACTGAAATGAGAATGGAAGATTTGATTGCTGATGAAGAAGTAATCGTAACAATCTCTCATGCAGGTTATATTAAACGTACAAGTCTTTCTGAATTCAAAGTTCAAAACAGAGGTGGTATGGGATCGAAAGGTTCTACTACTCGTGATAAAGATTTCTTAGAGCAATTATTTGTTGCTACAAACCATAATTACTTATTAATCTTCACTGAAAAAGGAAGATGTTTCTGGATGCGTGTTTACGAAATTCCAGAAGGAAGTAAAACTTCAAAAGGTAGAGCAATTCAAAACTTATTGAATATTGAACAAGATGACAAAGTGAAAGCTTATGTTAAAGTTCAAGATTTAACTGATAAAGAATACGTTCAAAACAACTTTATCATCATGTGTACGAAAGAAGGTATCATCAAGAAAACTTCTTTAGAGGCTTATTCTCGTCCCCGTACAAATGGTATTAATGCTATTTCAATTCGTGAAAACGATGAGTTATTAGAAGCTAAATTAACTAGCGGAACTCATGAAATCGTATTAGCTACTAGTAATGGTAGAGCAATCCGTTTCAACGAATCAAAAGTTCGTCCAATGGGTAGAAATGCTTCAGGTGTTAGAGGTGTAACTTTAACTAGTGATAATGATGCTGTAATCGGTATGATTTGCGCTGAAGATATTCACTCTACAATCTTAGTAGTTTCCGGAAAAGGTTACGGTAAACGTACATTCTTGAATGATCCAGAAGACAATGAGCCAGTATATAGAATCACGAATAGAGGTGGTAAAGGTGTGAAAACATTAAATATTACTGATAAAACGGGTCCTTTATTAGCTATCAAAAATGTAACTGATGAAGATGATTTAATGATCATCACTAAATCTGGTATAACAATCCGTATGCATATCGACACATTGAGAACAATGGGAAGAGCTGCTCAAGGAGTAAAATTAATTAACTTAAAAGGAAATGCTGAAATCGCTGCAGTTGCAAGAGTACCTCGTAGTGAAGATGAAGAAGAGATTGAATTAGACGAAGATGGAAATCCAATTGAGCCAATTGTTTCAACTGACGAAACAGAAAATGGCACAGATATTGAATCAGCTCCAGAAACGGAAGAATAATTAAAAATCTTATGGAATTTTAATTAGTAATTCATCTTATTAATAAAAACAACGTATGAAAACACAATGGTTTAAAGTATCATTTGCAGTAGGATCGATTTTAATGTCATCTCTGTCTTATGGGCAAAAAATGAATGAAACAGATGCTGCTGTAGCATATAAAAATCAATTTCAACCTGCATTTATGGAGGGGGATATGGAAGCTGCAAAGAAAGCTTTATTAAAAGGAAAAGAAAAAATTGATTTAGCAGCAGAAAATGCAGAAACAAAAGAAAATCAAAAAACACTTTACTATAAAGGTGCAATTTATTCTGGTTTCTTCATGGTGGGTATGCAATCAATGGATACAAACTTCTTGAAGTTAATTGGAGAAGATGGTTTAGATAAGGCTGCTGAAGCATTGAAAAGTGGTTATTCAAAAACTGGTAAAATGAAATCAGACATTGAAGACTGTGCGAAACAAAACCAAGGTATGTTAATGAATTTTGCAGGTATTATGTACACAGCAAATCAATTCAAAGAAGCTGCTGAGGTTTATGCATTAGAAGCAAAGTTTGCTGATGCTATTAACCTTTATGATACAAATGCTGTTTTCAATGCGGCTATCAGTTATGAAAAAGTAAATGATTATCCAAATGCGATTAAGAATTACCTATCATTAACTAAAGTAGGGTACAAAGGAGCTTTTTCTTACGCTTTGGCTTCAAGTGCAATGCGTAAAAATAAACAGTATGATGATGCAAAAGCATTAATAGCTGAAGGAAGAAAAAAATATCCAATTGATAAAGATTTAATTTTAGAATCTGTAAATACATTTATCGATTTAAAAGATCAAGCTGGAGCTGAAGCTTCTTTAAATGAAGCAATTGCAAATGATCCAAATAACAAAATTTTACATTATGTTATTGGAACAGTTTATTCTGAATTGAAACAAAACGATAAAGCTGAGAAAGCATTGAACAAAGCGTTGGAGATTGATCCAAATTTTGCTGATGCGCAATATCAATTAGGTGCAGTTTTAATTGGATGGGCAGCTGATATTCGTAAAGAAGCAAACAACTTGAAACCTGGTGACAAACGTTACGATGTGATGAATAAAGAGGCAGATGAAATCTACAAAAGAGCTTTACCACCTTTAGAAAAATACATCACTACTTACCCTGATGATAAAGTTGTATTAGGTATTATGTCTAAATTATATAGAAGTTTAGGTAACATGGAAAAATCAGCAGAATTCAAAAAAAGAGCTGAATAATAATTTTAAAAATAGAATTTAGAATGAGGATGAGTTTTCATCCTCGTTTTTTGTTTAAAATATTTAAAATAAATTATGAAGCAATAAAATAAATATTTAACTTTGCAACCTTAAATAAAAATGTTGTAAACTTTATTTTATACAGCAAACTATTAATCTCTTTCGGATTTTATAAAGTTATTCGAAATACAAGTAATAAAGCCACATGGCAGAAAACAAAATTATCGGGCAAGGTAATGCCGATTTCGACTGGGATGCATTAGCATTAGACGGTTATTCATTAGTTCAACGTTCTGAGTATTCTGATCGTTACGAGAAAACTTTAACTTCTATCAATGAAAAAGAAGTAGTTGAAGGTACAGTGATTGCTATCACTAAAAGAGAAGTTGTAATCAACATTGGTTACAAATCTGAAGGAGTTATTCCAGTTGGAGAATTCCGTTACAATCCAGAATTAAAAGTTGGAGACAAAGTAGACGTATTTGTAGAAGTTCAAGAAGATCGTTTCGGTCAATTGATCATTTCTCACAAAACTGCACGTATGCACAAAGCATGGATTCATGTTAATGATGTATTACGTACAGGAGAAATTATTACAGGTTTCGTTAAATGTCGTACAAAAGGTGGTCTTATCGTTGACGTATTTGGTATCGAAGCTTTCTTACCAGGTTCTCAAATCGATGTTAAACCAATCCGTGACTACGATGTATACGTTGGTAAAAACATGGAATTCAAAGTTGTTAAAATCAACCAAGAATTTAGAAATGTTGTTGTTTCTCACAAAGCTCTTATCGAAGCTGAGTTGGAAGAACAAAAGAAAACAATTATCTCTGGTTTAGAGAAAGGTCAAGTATTAGAAGGTACGGTTAAAAACATTACATCTTACGGTGTATTCATTGATTTAGGTGGTGTTGACGGATTAATTCACATTACTGACTTATCTTGGGGACGTGTGAACCATCCAGATGAAATCTTAGAATTAGATCAAAAATTAAATGTTGTTATCTTAGATTTCGATGACGATAAAAAACGTATTGCTTTAGGTTTAAAACAATTACAACCACATCCATGGGATGCTTTAAATACTGATTTAAAAGTTGGTGATAAAGTTTCTGGTAAAGTTGTAGTTATGGCTGACTATGGTGCTTTCGTTGAAATCGCTGCTGGAGTTGAAGGATTAATTCACGTATCTGAAATGAGCTGGTCTCAACATTTACGTTCTGCACAAGATTTCATTTCTGTAGGAGATACAGTTGATGCAATCATCTTAACATTAGATCGTGAAGAGCGCAAAATGTCATTAGGTATTAAACAATTAATGCCAGATCCATGGGAAAACATCGAATCTAAATATACAGTTGCTTCTAAACACTTAGCTAAAGTTCGTAACTTTACAAACTTCGGTGTATTTGTTGAATTAGAAGAAGGTGTTGATGGATTAATCCACATTTCTGACCTTTCTTGGCAGAAAAAAATCAAACACCCATCTGAGTTCTGCAAAGTTGGTGATGAAATGGATGTAGTTGTTTTAGAAATCGACAGAGAAAATCGTCGTATTTCTTTAGGACACAAACAATTAGAAGAAAACCCATGGGATGTATTTGAAACTATCTTCGGAGAAGGTTCAATTCACCAAGGAACAATCATTGAAAACAAAGATAA
>CALPUT020000229.1 GCA_943326825.2 Chryseobacterium gleum
AGAGGTTTTGAAACAAATAAAGTTTTAATGGTTGTAGATGGTGTTCGAATGAACAATGCGATTTATAGAGGGGGACATTTACAAAACATTATTACGTTAGATAATTCAATAATGGAAAAAGTTGAAATTGTTTACGGTTCAGGTTCAGTAGTATATGGTAGCGATGCTTTGGGAGGTGTTATGCATTTCTATACAAAAAATCCGTTACTTTCAGAAAACGATAAGCTTCGTGTACAAGCGAGTGCATATTCAAGATATACTTCAGCTAACTCTGGATATGCTGAGCATGCAGACATCTCAGTAGGTGGAAAAAAATTCGCATCGTTAACATCATTTACTTATTCAAACTACGGTGATTTAAGACAAGGTGCTCAAAGAAATCCATTTTATGGTGATTTTGGATCTAGAACTTGGTATGTAAAATCAGATAACGGAATTGACTCAACGTATAAAAATACTGATACAAACCTTCAAGTTGGTTCAGGTTATACGCAATATGATTTGTTACAAAAATTCTTATTTAAGCAATCAGAAAAAGTAACACACATCGTTAATTTACAATACTCAAACTCTTCTGATATTAGTCGTTATGATCGATTAACTCAACTTTCAGGAGGGAAACCAAAATATGCAGATTGGCATTATGGACCGCAAAAAAGAGCTTTTGCATCGTATACAATTCAACTAAATAACTCGAATAAATTTTACAACCATGGAAGAATCATTTTTGGATACCAAAATATTGAAGAAAGTAGAATAGATCGAAAATATAAAAAGGTATTTGAAAATCATCGAATAGAAAAGTTAGATATCATAACTTTTAATGCTGATTTTGATAAAAAAACAGGAAAACACGAATTAAGATATGGAGTTGATGGATTCTATAATAAAGTCAATTCTTCAGCATTTACAAAAAATATTCTAATTGATACTACAGGGGTGATCGATACGCGTTATCCTGATGGTGGATCAACTATGTCGAGTATTGCTGTGTATGCAACACATACTTGGGAAATAAATGAAAAGCTTATATTAAATGATGGAATCAGATTTTCAAATGTGAATTTAAATTCAAAATTTAATAATCAAACTTTTTTCCCGTTCCCTTTTAATAGTGTGACTCAAAAAAATAATGCATTAAATGGTAATTTAGGTTTAATTTATATGCCTTGTAAAACATTCCGTTTAACTGCAGGTTTTTCTTCAGGATTTAGAGCACCAAATGTTGATGATGTGAGCAAGGTTTTTGAATCTGTACAAGGGAATATTATCGTACCTAATCCAAATTTAAAACCTGAATACACTTATACGTATGAATTAGGTGTTTCACAAGAAATCAATAAACGTGTATTAGTATCGTTAAATGGTTATTATACAAATTATGTGAATGCATTAACAGTTCAATCTAGTACTTTCCAAGGAAAAGATTCTATTCTTTATGATGGTGTGATGAGTAAAGTTACTTCAACTGTAAATAAAGGAAAAGCATACATTTATGGATTAGAAGGTGGATTGACTGGTAATTTAAATGAACATCTATCAGTAGTTGGTACGTTTAATTATACATATGGACGAATTGTAACTGATACAACTGATTACCCATTGGATCATATCGCTCCATTATTTGGTAAGGTAAGTTTTAATGTCAAAATGAAAAAAATTAGAGGAGAATTTTTTGTCAACTACAGTGCTTGGAAAAAAATGAAAGACTATAATTTAATGGGTGAAGATAATGAACCGTATGCAACTGCATTTGGAATGCCGGCTTGGTATACAGCAAACATTCGCTTAACATATCAATTTAATAAGTTTGTTAGTTTACAAGCTGCTTGTGAAAATATTTTCGATCAGAATTACAGACAGTTTGCATCTAATATTTCTGCACCTGGAAGAAACTTTATTTTAACGTTGAGAGGTAATTTTTAATTAAATAGGTCGTGTGTAAAAGCACGACTTTTTAAATATGGCAATTATTAATAACATATCGAAATTCAATTATAAAAGCATAATATTATATTTTGTTTGTTTTACTTCGCACTCACAATCTATTGATACATTAAAGACAACAAGTCTAGATTCAGTTATAGTAACTTCTTACAAAAGCAAATCTTTTAGAGAGTCTTCTTTGAATATTACAAGTTTGAAAATCGATAGTTTGTCGCGTTTTGGAAATTTTAATTTAACAGATTTGATTGCAAAAACTCCTGGTGTTACTATGTTGTCAACAGGGATAGCGATTTCAAAACCAGTTATCAGAGGTTTATATGGAAATAGGGTGTTGCTGTTAATTTCAGGATTAAAATTTGATAATCAACAATGGCAAGAAGAACATGGACTTGGACTTTCTGATGTTGGTATTTCTAAAGTTGAATTGATAAAAGGTCCTATGAGTGTTTTATATGGAACAGAGGCAATTGGAGGAATCATAAATGTTATAGAAGAAGAAAAGCCAAAGTTAAATATGAAAGAAACTGATTTTTCTTCAAAATTTAATAGTAATACGTTAGGAGGTTCTTTTCAATACGGATATAAAGGAAACAAAGGAAACAAATGGTATCGAATACGAGCTGGTATCGAAAATAATGCTGATTATGCAGATGGCAGAAACAATAGAGTTTTGAATAGTCGATTTGATGGTATTCAATTAAAATCAACCTATGGTTTTCAAAAAAAGAATTGGAAATCGGTAAATAATTACATGGGAACATTTAATCGTTATGGTTTTATATTTAATGATATTTATACATTTGTTCAACCGGATAGCAGGTGGAGTAGGAGATTAAATGAAAACCCAGATCATATGGTTTTGTTAAATATAATTTCATCTGAAAATACTTTTCAATTAAATTCATTATCAAAATTAAATTTGAATGTTGGTATTCAATCCAATAAACGAATGGAAAATGAAGGAGGAGGAGCGATTAGTTTAAATATGCATTTATTGACTATTCAATATTTATTAAAGTGGGAGCGTATCATAAATGAAAATAATAAATTAATAATTTCTAGTTTAGGTTCTTTTGAAAATAATACTAATATAGGTTCTCGTAAAATAGTACCAGATGCAAATATTTTAGAAGGAAATATTTCAACATATTTAGAAACGTCATATAGAAAAAGATTGATTTTAGAAAATGGAATTGGTCTTGGTGATAAATGGATTAAAACACTTCTTACTCCAACAGTAAATAGCAAAGAAAAGGATATAAAACCGTTTACGAAACAATCAATTTATTATAATTTATTTTCAGGTTTTACATTTTTCCCATCTAATAAAATAAATGTGAAAGCGAACATTGCAACAGGAGTAAGAGTACCTAATTTAGCTGAATTATCATCAAATGGGCTACATGAAGGTATATTTACATATGAAATAGGGGATCCAAATTTAAAAAACGAACAGAATTTAGCGTTCAATATTTTGGCAAATTTTAAATCACAGAAACTAGAATTTACTGTATCACCATTTTATAATTACTTCTATAATTATGTGTATTTAACTCCAACAAATGAATCATGGTATGGATTTCCAGTTTATCGTTATAAACAACAAAATGTAAAACAATATGGGGGAGAAGTATATTTAATTTACAAACCAAGTAATAAAGTTTACACTTCTATAACGTATGCTGGAATGATTAGTCAATTAGCAGATGGAAATTATACACCATATATTCCCGCTCAAAAAATTACTCCATCTATTAATTACACTTTAAATTCAGTAAAACATAAAATGCCTATTCAGTTATTCTCTAATGCGGATTTTTGTTTTCAACAAACAAAAACAGCCCCATTTGAAAAAGCTACACCACACTATTGGTTATTGAATATGGGAGCTTCGACATCTTATGAGACAGAAAAAGTAAGCTATGTTTTTACTATTTCAGGAAATAATATTTTGAATGTAGCTTATTACGATCACTTATCTCGATTTAAAAATTATGGTTTATTAAATATTGGACGCAATATTGCTATAAATCTTAGATTAAAGTTTAAAAATCAAATAAATAGTTTAAATAATAACAAATAAATAAAAGTAAAATGAAAAATCGATTTAAAATTATGTTTTTATCTGTTTCAATTTTAACATTGGCAGCTTGTAAAAAAGACGAAGGTAATCTTCCAACAATTTCATTTAAAACAGGGGGGGCATATATTAGTTCAGATGTTTCAAAATCCAAAGGAAGCGCATTAGTATTTGGTATTAATGCTGAAAAAGCTGAAAAGAAAGATGTCTTGAAAAAATTTAATATTTCAAAATCAATCAATGGAGGAACTTCTGTGTCTGTTTACGATCAAGATTTAACTGGTGGTGATGCAGATAAGTATACTTATGATTATTCAGCTACATTAGATACAATCGTTGGTCAAACTTGTAAATATACTTTTACAGTAACTAATAGAGATGGTTTGGTAAATCAAGTTTCATCTACTGTAACAATTACTCAATAAAAATTGAATTACACAAAAAAAAGTCGAGATTCAAATTGAGTCTCGACTTTTTAATTTTATGCTGTTGAGAGTTTATTTACCTCTACTTGTACTTGTTTTTGTTGCAGTAACTTTTTTCGCTCCACTAGCTTTTGGCGCTGCTGATTTTTCAGCAGTTACTTTAGGTTTTGCTGTAGCTGTTTTTTTAGCAGCTTGTTTCTCTTTCTTTTCTTTCGTTTCTTCTGAAGCTTCTACTTTCTCTTCTTCAACTACTTCAGAAAGAATTAAATCACCTGATTTATGAAGTAAATTATACCACTGAAATAATTTTTTAATGTCAGAAATATAAACTCTTTCTTTATCAT
>CALPUT020000230.1 GCA_943326825.2 Chryseobacterium gleum
AGATGCTATTTGTCCAATATTTAAGCTGTAATGTGAAATTATTATTCATTGGGATTTTGAAATATGAATTAAAAAATAAGCTTTCAAAAATAGTTAAATCAATTGAGTGAACCTGTTAAACTTTTTTTATTAACCTTGATAGAAATTGAAATCCCATCAAGGTTAATTTGAAAAATTTGATTATTTCTTTTTTAAATATTCTGGCATTCTTTCTTGTTGAATAATTGTATCAATTGATTCTTTTTCTCTTACTAAATGAACATTTCCTTCCATGTCAATCAACACTACATTAGGTCTCATTTGAATGAATTGTAACCATTGAGTCATATTGTAAGCTCCAACTTTATGAACTACTAATTGATCACCTTTGTTCAGTAATGGTAAATTAACACTTTCACGAATACAATCAATGTTCATACATAAAGGACCGTAAAGTGCCATATCTTCCGTGTGGTGCGTAAAATCTTGAGCTGGTGATATTTTATAATCGTACCAAAAAGCATTGAATAATAAGTTTACTCCAAAATCTACCACAGTTGCTCTTCTTCCATCACTCAAACGTTTTGTAGCTAAAACAGACCCTATCAACCAAGCTGCGTCATCAATTAGTGCTCTTCCTGATTCTAAAATAATTGTTGGTAGCTCATCTTGTTTAAAACCTGCATTTAAAACAGTAGAAGTAATTGCTTCAGCATAATCATCAACCGTTGGAATAATGTCTGCACCTTGTAAATAAGAACCTTTCAATGTGTTTGATGAAGCGAATCCTCCACCTAAATCAAGATATTGAACAACTAAATTATAGCTCAATTTTATATGTTTAGCCAAATCACATAATTTATATGCAGCAGTAGCATAAGCTGAAGTTGAAAGCATATAAGTTCCAATATGACAATGTAATCCAACTAATTCTAACTCAGGATGAGCCATGATTTTATTGATTGCATTCCAAGCTTGACCATTTTCATAATTAAATCCAAAACGATCCCACATTGGGTAAATTCCAGTATCCATGTTTACACGAATCGCAACTCTTGCTTTTTTCTTTCCACCACTCAACAACTCAACCAAAGAATACAATTCATCAAAGTGATCAATATGGATCAATGAATTATTATCAACTGCTAATTCTAAATCTTCAACTGATTTATCTGGACCATTAAAAATTATATTATTTCCAGAAACACCATTTCTTAATGCTTTTTTGTATTCAAAAACAGAAACTACCTCTGCCCAAGATCCTTCTTGATGGAAAATATTACATACTGCATCAATGTAATTTGTTTTATAACTCCAAGCAAATTGGATTTTAGGATATCTTGTCTTAAATGCTCTGTTGGCATTTTGAGAATTCTTACGAATTTGTCTTTCTGAAATCACAAATAATGGTGAACCATATTCGTCTGTTAACTTTTTCACTGGAACACCATCCAATTGAGAAACTGGTGAAAATTCTGTTTTAGTTCCGAACTTGTTCATGCTTCCTGTATTCAACTTTTGAATAAATGGACGCTCGTATGATAATTTTGACATAATTTCTAATTTAATGTTTTATAATTTTTTATGTTGTGAACTTCTAAAGTTCCCCAATAGTTGAAATTTTTTCGAAATCTTTTAAGTCAACGATTTGGTCGAATGAGTAGCGAATAAATAATTTCCCAACATCATATGAATCAAATGGTTGAACATCTTCACCTAAAGCCATTTTTACCAATGCTTCTGGATGATTTTGTCCACATCCAACTGCTAGATATACCCATGCAGGGAATCGAGGATTCATTTCTAACAAATAATATTCTCCGGCATTTGATTTTATAAATTCCAATTCACAACCACCTTTCCATTTTGAATTACTGATTACACGATTGGTAATTTCAATCAGTTTTTCATCGTCTAATGAAACACCTGCCCAAGCTTTTCCTTTGTCGGTAATATATAGCTTTCGCATTGGAACGGCACCGATACAATTTCCTTTTCCATCACCTAATGCCGTTACATTTACTTCATTTCCACTTACAAATTCTTGAACAATGATGGGTAATCCCCATTTCGCGCTAATTTTATTGAAGTAGTTAACCGCTTGTTCTGGAGTTGCAGCTATTGATGCATCGTAATATTTACCTTTAATCACTAAAGGATAAGTAAACTCATTTTTCAATGACGAAATTTCAGCTGAAGAAAAGATCATTTTACTAAATGGAACTTTCACTTCATTTTCAACACCAAAATCATATAAAACAGATTTGTGTCTTGACTCGAATTGTTCTTGAGTTGGTAAAGCCGTTGCAATTCCAAAATCTCTTTTTAGTTGTTCTGAAAGTTTGATGAAACTATGAAGTTCGGCATCAAAATTTGGGATAATTACATCTATTTTTTCAACACTATTGATATAAGCTAATCGCTCTAACAATGTTACTGTACCTGAAGAAGGTAGAGGAATAGAATATGATTTATCGACTAAATCACGCATATACAAACCTGGCTCTAGGTTCTCGTAGGAAAGTCCAATTATTCTTACATCAAAATGCTCACTTTCTTTCAATGCTCGAATAACAGGTATCCCTGGTCCTGGACTATCAATATTGTTCAGTCCAGATACAGCCAATGTTATCTGTCGTTTACTCATGGCCTATTACTAATTGAAAGTTATTTAACATTAAAGTAAAATCAGATAAATCTTTTTCTACAGTAGATTCATCCACATTGAATTTTGAAACGACTCCAGAAATAACTTCTTCTTTAGATTTATTATCTTTTAATAAACGAATTATTTCCATTCCAACTTGATTGGTTGAAAATGAATCTCCAGTGGAAGGATTAAATATAAATCCTGAATCACTAATGGCAATGTTTTTATTGATTTGCATATTCTTTCGTTTTTAATTACAAAACAAATAACTGAATACTATTTCAATTATTTTAAATGTATCGGTAAACGACAAAAATGTATCGGTGTTTGATTTAAATAAACTAATTACAGCAAAAAAACAGCCTTAGAAAAAGTGAATTAAACTATTAAAAATTTGAACAATTAATTAAAAGGATTTTGAAACATAAGCTTTAAAGAATACCTCTTCATAACTTTTTCCGATTGGGATTTCTGTAATCCCCATACTGATCACCTTTCCTCTTACTGATTCAATGCGGTTAAAAGGTACAATATAAGAACGATGAACACGAATAAATTCGGAATTAGGTAATTTTTCATTGATACTTTTCATACTCATAAGTGTTAAAACTGGCTTTTTACCTAACTGATGAATTTTAATATAATCGTCTAATGTTTCAATATAGAGAATTTCATTGAAAGGGATTTTAACCAAGCTATATTCTGAACGAACATATAAGTATTGAATAGTATTTTTTTCAGATTGATAAAGAAAATTATAATAGGATTGAGCTTTTTCAGTCGCTTGTTTGAAACGTTCTTGTTCAAATGGTTTCAATAAATAGTCTATTGCACTCAGATTAAATCCTTCAACGGCATATTCACTATAAGCAGTAGTGAAAATCACCATCGTATTTTGCTGGATTTGTTTGTAAAATTCAATTCCAGAAATATCAGGCATTTGAATGTCAAGAAATAGTAAATCAATTGAATTCGTTGAAATGTATTTAGCCGCTTCTGAAGCATTTGTAAAACACTTTTGTAAATTTAAATATGGAATTGTTTCACAGAAATATTCAATGATTTCTAATGCTAAAGGTTCGTCATCAATGGCAATACAATTAATCATTTTAGTTCAATTTTAAGTTCGACTGTGAAAAAATCTTCATTCTTATCAATCAATAAATGAAATTTACCAGCATAGGTTTGCTCTAAACGTAAACGAGAATTATTAATTCCTATTCCTGTTTCTTCTACTTTTGAATCAATCTGGTTTTTATGAACTATTGTATTTTTGACTTTAACAGTTAATTCATTTCTGAAAATGGTTTGTTGAATTTCAATTAAACTTTCACCTTCAGTACTTACTCCATACTTAAATGCATTTTCTATAAATGAGATATACAACATCGGAACAATTCTTTTTCCTATAGCATTCCCTTCTACTATTGAATTAACTTTCACGTATTTATTTAAACGCATTTTTTGTAAATCGATGTAATCAGAAACGTATTTTATCTCTTTATCCAAGGAAACATATTCCTCTTTTGCATCATTTATAACATAACGCATAATTGAAGATAGTTTTACAATTGCTCCTGCAGTATCATCCGATTTTTTTACTGCTAAAGCATATATCCCATTTAAGGTGTTAAATAAAAAATGTGGATTAATTTGTGCTTTCAAGTAGGACAATTCGACGTTTGATTTCTCAATTTCAGTTTCTCTCCAACGCTGAAAAACTTTCAATCCAAAAGACGCAACCAAAACAATAACCAAACGAATGAAAACACTTCCAATTACAGGTTGATCTGATTCTCTATCTACTAAAAATTGTGAAGAATGTGTATTTTTCAAAAGAATGGCTAGTATAATTGAAAGCATTACAAAACCTGTCACTATTGCACCATAAGTATAGTGTTGATGTTTAAAATAATACTTCGGAATAGCATATAAATAATTAAAATAAAAAATGAGAATTAAAAATACATTTGTAAAGATATAACTCATCACAAACATACCCGACGAGTCGCCTTGAACCAATTCAAATGGAGCTGGAAAAAAAACCAAAGGAAGGATCAAAAATTGAATCCATACCAAAATATGCAATAATATAATTTGTGTTTTTTTGGTCATCTAACAAATATACTGAAATTGTCATTATTTCG
>CALPUT020000231.1 GCA_943326825.2 Chryseobacterium gleum
AATGAAAATAGAAAGAAATTACTATTTAGGTAATCAATTATTTTTTTTGACGAACAATTGATAAAACAATAAAAGAATTAATAAAACGATCAATATAGGGAAACCTATACAAAAAATAAGGGCATTAATATCTTCATAGGAGGAATGAAACATATTAGCAAGATTTATCGTGAAATCAGTGCAATAAATGTAAATTTTAGTTATTATTTCATTCATGGCAATGGCTTTTTCTTGTTTCGCAAATAAACTTCTATGTTTAAAATAATCAATAAGTAAACCAAAAGTGGAACTACAATTACAAATAAAAAAACATTCATCACAGCATATTCAAGCGGTTTATCTTTATTGAATTGAATGATACTGAAATATAATTCTCGGACAAAACCTTTACTGATATCTTTTGGATGTTTGAGTTTATCACATCCTTTATTATGGCAATACCAACTGCATTTATCATCAAATTTTTCATCACTATTTATTGCATAAAATGTACTTCCACTGCCAACTATTTTTGATTTTATGACATAACTCTTATCATAACCTACAGTTTCATTTATTAATACAATAAATAAAAAAGGTGAAATAAAAATTAGTAAGTATAACAAGATTCTTTTCATTTAATCAAAATAAAAGATTAAGAATAATAAAATATTTTTTAATGGATTAGGAAATATTTATTACTTTTTCAGGTAAATAATTCTAAAAGAAATTTAAGATTTATTATTTCCAAAAAATCAACTTTTCAAAAAACGTTTTCTTTTTGAGTAAAGAAATATCACAACCAAAATCCATAACACAATTTACACCGTATTTTTTATGTGGTTGGATCGAAATTCCAATTGAAGTAAAATCAGAATTTAACAGATTAAAACGATGACCTAAACTTGGAACATCTTGATCAATTAATAAACTCATGAAAATATCAATTGCGTATTCATTTCCGTAGTCACAATTTTCACCTGTCATTACAAATTTTCCATTTAAAAATTTTTTAATTCTATTATCAAAGCCATTGTGACCAACCAAACCTTTCTCTCCCATTGTAAGTGCATGGTTGCTAGCCATTTCATATAAGTTTGAGTCTGGATAAAATTGATTTCTAGATTTAGAATTATTTAAGGTAGAAATCAAACTTTTTAAATACGAATTTGATCTATCAAGTTGTTTTAAATCGATGTATTCTTGCATATAAGTTGCACAAAATAACTTTGGATTAATTCTAACTAGATTAGCATAGTATAAAATTTCTTTTTCCATTGAATCCATATAGGAAACAGTCGTGAAATTTGATGCTAATATAATTTCTTGTGGTTTCCATTTCTCGTAAGGATACACTTTTTGTGAGAAACTGCAAACAGAAAAAAGCAGCAAAAGAATATAGATTGAAACTTTCATAATTTATATGTTTTTTTAGATAAATTACATTTCAAAATAACCTAGCTTATAATTATTAGTTTGGGTTATTTCCCATACGATTTTCCATTCGTAAAATGAACTCGTGTTATTTTGATAAAAACTTTTGTCGCATCTTTCACCCAAGCAGTTTCAATATCCTCTGTTGTCTCTCCTTTTGGAATTGGATTAATAAAATTTCCTGAACTCCATGTTCCTTCAGATTCTCCTTTTAAATCGTTGAAGTTATCATAAAAATATGCTTTCCATTTTAACGCATCAACTTCACTAGTAGAGTTGTTCTTAAATTTAACAATATAACCTACATTTTTCCCTAATATATTCTGAGAATATGCGTTCAATACAACTACATTAGCTATTCCCTTATGTTTGGGGATATATTGTTTAAATGAAAATAATATTAAAGGAATTAAAAGAACGATTAATTTAAATTTCATGATTTCTATTTTTGTTTGTTAAAAGTAAAAATTAAGACTGAATCAATTGATAATTTTATTATTAATTAATTCTGTGAGTTTTCTTAAATATTTTTTAACATTAATTTTCTATTTAATTGATTCTATTTCAAAAGGCGAAACATCTAATATTAATCCTTTTTGGTTTTTAACTAGATATTTTATATAATAATTGTAAGTATTCCCTCCAACAATTAAATCAGTTATAACAACAATAGATGAATCTGATTTTATTCTAACTCGTTCACCTGATTTAAATGATAAGTCCTCACCTATTTGATCTCTAAGACTTGCTGTTTTAACTAACGTTTTATATTTCCACAAAAAACTTAAGTTTTTTTGTAAAGAATCTTTTTTGTGATCAAGTAATTTATTATTTAATCTTAAATCTTGGATTTGATTTTTCATTAATGTTATCTCACTTTTTAAATCGCTTAAAGAATTTTGATACATCTTTTCCTCTGTATTAAAATATTTCTGCTGAAAAAAGAGTATTAAAATAGAACATATAAAAAGTGATGATAATATTATAATAGCTTTTTTGATTTTCTTCTTTTTCTTTTCTAATTCTTCCATTTTTATTATGTTGTTTTTTGTTTAAAATAATTAGTTTTTATATTTCTAATTAGCCCTAAATTTAAAATAAAACGCTTGTTATACTAGAAAATATTTAAAAATAGTCACATTACTTTAATATACCATTTTATTCATTTACATCAATTAAACGAACGCTCGTTTGAAGTGTGTCAATTTTTGAAACTTCTTCCCCTAATGAAAACCAGTCAATTATATCATATGAAATTGGTAAAACGAAAACTTGTTTGATTCCCGTTACTTTGTAAGTAACTTCAAATACATTAAAATGTGATGTATCAGATTCATCATTTGTTGGTATCTCTGGATCACCTGGTAAGCTTATTGAAACACTTAAATTACTTACTTTTTCTATATTCGTGATTGTCGAATCGAAATCTCCTGTTTTAAGTTCAGTTTCTGTATTACTTTCTTGAATTTTGTTTTTGCTCATTTTACAACCTGCAAAAATAAATGTTATAAATACTAGGTAGATTAAATTTTTCATGACATTTTTTTTATTTTGCAGTAATTAAATATTTCTCTGATTATTAGTGAAATAATCAAAATGAAGCAATCCATTTGAAACATAATTAGGATCATGTGTTTTTCCATTTACAGAACCTGTATTATGAAGTCTAAAGCATTTTTCATATTCTTTGTTGCGGATTAAATTGCCATATTCATTATTTATCCATAAGATACCCCACTTTATACTTTCATCTCCTCTTAAATCTTGGATAATAATACCCATTTTAATACATTTATATCCCATTATTTGAAATGGTCCCCAAGAGGTCGATAAATTCCTTAAAGCAGCATCTGAACAATCTCTAATCTGCTTTCTAGTAACAAATTCATATCTTCTTCTTGTACCATTTTGAACTTCTTTTAATTTATCATAGACACTTTTCTCAAAACGTTGACCAGCTGGTTTGTTTCCAGAACATTCTAAGACTATTAATGCTTTTAAATATTCTGTTGATAGATCATTTTTCTTTGCATATTCTAAAACATCAACCCCATAATTATCTTCTGTTTTTGAATAATTATTTAGATTACAAGAATTTAATAGCATCAATGAAATTCCAAATACTAGAAAATTTATAATACGATAACTTTTTGTTACTTTATGCATAATAATTCGTATTTATTGTTTTCAAACTTCACATATACTTTATCAGTAGGGTTATATTTTATAAAACGTTGTTCCTCTAAAACAAGTTCATTGTTCTCACGCTTCCATTGATTAACTCCATCTAATTGTTGTGCCG
Organism: Chryseobacterium gleum; assembly: GCA_943326825.2. Classification (GTDB taxonomy): domain Bacteria; phylum Bacteroidota; class Bacteroidia; order Flavobacteriales_D; family Crocinitomicaceae; genus CAIUKX01. Next base: position 3,716 of record CALPUT020000231.1, read on the forward strand.
TTCCATCCCATTTTTTTATATTTACTAATAAATCTTTGCTCAATTTCCATTGATTTTTGTTATTGTAAAGAGTAAAATATTTATCTCCTAATTTTTCTTTTAAAAATTGAGTATCGCCTATTTTAATTGCCGCTAAAATACCTTCAGTAAAAGCAATTACATGATCTTCGTTCCATTTTGCCATCAATTGTTTACAATATTCATTTTCGTTTCCTTTGAAAACATGTGTTTTAATATCATATTCATCTGAAACATTTATGTTTAAAGCTACTTCTTGCATTGGTATTGGAATATCAACACAAAAAGTATCATTTAAAAAATAAGTTCTAATATTTTTAATTTCATTGTATTTATAAGATTTTGATCCACTAGATTTTTCATTTGAATATTTAAATTCTGTAATTCCAGCATCTAACCAATTGACTTCTACTTTTACTTTTGTTTTAAATTTTAATGTATAATAATCTCCTGAAACTCTTACCCAACTAGCTGTAGGATAATGCTTTATTTTAGCAAATTCTTTTCGTGCCATAACTACCTCACGTTGTCTGAAATCTTCTGAAGTAAAGGGGCTTTTATACAAAATATCTTTTGCCTCCAGTGGGAAATGGGAACCTAATATCATTTCTGGATCTATAAACATCCACGTCATATCAATGTTTTTTTTGTCATCTGACCAAGTTATATCGATATTGTAATCTTTTCCCGATAGGGTAACAATATTCCATGCGTGAAGACCTCCAAGTTTATTATAGTTTCCATATCCATATTTCGTATAACCAGTCACTTCTCTTGTTTGAACATGTGCCATTCTAGCTAAAGAATCAAATACATAAGCATAACCCGCACATACAGCAACTCTTTGATTACTAGATAAAATACCATAAATATCATTTTGACGATGGGCATATTTATCTTTTGCTAGACCTTCATGATCATATTCTATAGAACGACAAATGAATTTAGAAATTGCCATCACCTTTGCTTTATCATCAATAGCATCTTTGGTAATATATTCCACTAATGCTTTAAGAGTAAATCCTTTTTCGAT